>JAGXNV010000021.1 GCA_019894795.1 Candidatus Heimdallarchaeota archaeon
GTATCATGTTGATTCATAACAAAAGCTAGTTGAGCTGTCTTGCCTTTCTGAAGTTCTTTCTCTATTTTTATTTTTGGAGGTGAAGCATTATTTATCAAGATATATTTTGCACAAGCTTTTGAGAATAATAGGGTTATTTCTCTTTTATTCATTGGTTGAAATTTGTTTCCCTCAACAATACCATATGTTGTTTGAATAACAGTTCTACCAAGATCTTCTAGATATTCTTTTTCTTTTATGACTACTAACGAACCTGTAGGGATATCATCTTCGATATTGTTTACTTTGAATGTTTCTGGATTGATAAAATATCCCCATTCACTCTCTGGATCTATTTTCATTTTCATTTAGGACACCTTTTCAATTGCTTTCTGTTTCTGAAAAACTTCTCTTTTTCTTCTCTCTACTCATTTTAATGCAAAGCATTAAAGTGAATATACACATTGATTTTGATATATAAAGATATTATCTAAAACAAGAAAGGTTCTGCATCTTTAAGCGTAAGATTTATTGACTAATAATTTTCTTTTATATTAATGAGGAGAAAAACTCATCTTCTTCAAGTTATTATGATTATTTTGCTCTCTAATTCTATTTTCATGAATGATCCTTCAAATCTGACTTCTGCTGTTTTAGATGAAAACGATATGCTATCATCTCACTTTGCTGATTATAATGCAACATCTTCAACTGAGTATTTTAACGAATCAACCTATCCACGTTATTCACTTGTAGCTCAACCTATTAATCTCATCACTTATCCTCATAAAGGCCATCCTGAAATTATCAGTTATGATGAATACTTTACTGTTTTAGTAAATACTTCAGAGGAAGCTACAGACTGGCATTTTTATCTAAAATCTGCTGTGGATACTGTATTCCTAAATATCTTACATAAGAAATATGTAGGTACTTTATGGCATTTTAACCTAAAACCCAGTCTGAATACAGCCGGTTTATTTGATTTACAATTGAATTGTAGCACAGGTTCAGATTATCAAACCCATTCAGTTAAAATTGTTGAAGAAAAATCATATCCCTTTAATTTTGTTCATTTATCAGATACGCATTTTCCCTCTTATGATGATCTAAATACTACTGATATTAATTTGAAAAGGATACTTGAAATAAAAGAATTAGACTTGGATTTTGCTATTCTTACTGGCGATTTAATCAATGGTCCAAGTTGGATGTTTGTAGATCCAAATACAGGTAGACCTTTAGCTGCAGAAGTGGGTTTAAAATTAGCTTTGTGGGCTTTGGACCTGTTGGATCTTCCAGTTTATATTATTGCTGGAAATCATGATTTAGATGCAACCTCTCTTGTACCTGACGATCCTTCAACTGTTTGGAAAAAATACTTTGGGCAAAGTCCTGTGATAAATTATACTTTTCTAGATTGGTTCTTTGTAGGATTTGGATCTTCGAGAGATGGATTAACTGTTGAAGAGTATAATGAAGTTAAAGCTGCTATTAGCTATTCACCCTATTCTCCAAATGTTTTATTCTATCATTCAAATTTTAAAGACCAGGCAACTAGCCTGCGAAATAGCTACAAGATAGAAGCAATGCTGTATGGTCATAACCATCATGAAAGCTTATCTTTAACTGATAGTACTCTCTATTACTGTCAAGCACCATTATTTAACAACTACTCAACAGTTTTTACAGTGATAAATGGAACACATCTAGAAGTGAAGGATGTAATCTGTGATTTTACTGCTCTGCTAGAGGAAACAACAGATACAACTTGCACAACAACTTTGATAACTCTTAGCACAGTATTTGCGATTGCTTATCTAATAAAGAAGAAAAGATGAAGGTAATTCTTTCTTACTTCTTTTAGAACACTTATAAGTGTTAAATATTATAACATATTAGAGCTAGTCTTTTACTTGTTTCATGTTTCTCACCAAAATTTGAAAAAGAGAATTCTAGCTCCTTTATTTTTCTCACCCTAAAAAGTAAAAAATAAGAATATTTTCGATATCAATTATCTTTTGACGAAAACCTTTAAACATAGCTACTGCATTTTTTTTTGCTATAAGTTTAACAGCTATCGAGACCTATATTAAAAATCAAATTTAATCATTTAGAGGAACGGTCAATGAGTAAGGAATTTACAAATCGAAGTCTAAAAAAGCACAAAAAGAGAGTAGGTTTTCCACGAGGCTTGCTTTATTATTATTTCAAAGATATGTGGGAAACTTTCTTTATAAAATTGGGTGCTGAAGTAGTACTATCTTCTCCTACTAATAAAATAACAAAGGAAAAAGGAGTGCTAGAAACTCTTGACGATGAATGTTACTCAACTAAATTATATCATGGTCATGTCTTAGATCTTGCAAACAAAGAGTTAGATTATTTATTCGTTCCTCGATTTGCAAGCAGAAAAAAACGGGAAGTAGGTTGTCCAAAATTTGTCGCTTTAGCTGATATACTCAAATACACAAAGAAAAATTTACCACCAATTATTGGTCCATATTATAGTACATCCAGAGAAAAGCATGGATTCTGGAGACTTACTAAAATCATATTTGAAATTGGTTTCAAATTCACAAAGAACCCTTTACGAATTATTAACGCAGCTCTTCTAGCCAGAAGAGCGCATAGAATGGCACATGATGAACTGATCATTAGTGAAGAAACACTAAAGAAATGGGAAAAATCTGAAATATTGTTGAATGATGCTCCAATAAATAATAATGGGGAGGAAGTGTTGAAAGTTGCTCTAGTAGGGCATAATTATGTTTTGAATGATGACTACGCATCTTTAGGTGTTAGAAAAAAGCTACAGAAATTAGGTGCAGACATAGTTACTTCTCAACAGATGCCAAGAAATCTAATTGAAAGACAACTGTTACGTTTATCGATGATAGATTTTGGTTTAGCTTTTCCAGAACCAGAGAAATTACCTTTAAAAGAATTAGAAAAACATCTAGTTGGAAGAAACGATTATCTCTATTTTGAATTTGAACATGAGATTGTTGGAACAGCTATGCATTATCTTGAAAACCAAAAAATTGATGGGATTCTTATGTTAGTGAATTTTATCTGTGGTCCAGTTTCAGTTTCAATGGAATATGCAAAGCATTTTGCAAAGAAAATTCATGCAGACACTCCCCTAGCTATACTAACACTTGATGCTCATACAGGTGAAGCAGGATTCCAGACCAGATTAGAAGCGTTTTGCGATATACTCCGAATGAAAAAGAATGAAGACTTAATTCCTAAGTTTGTAGAAAAAGAATCTGATCTTCTTCTAGAAAATTGGAGCTGAAATTTATGTCGTATATAACATATCCTCACTTTGGTCCAATGACTCTTTTATTCAAATCGATTTTCCAAGAGATGGAAGTTCCAGAAGAACGAATTATTAATCCTCATACACCTAATAAACGCACACTTGAACTTGGATCAAAACACTCTCCAGAATGGATGTGTACACCCTTTAAACTGAGTCTAGGTTCCTTAATTGAGTGCATAGAGAGGGGTGCAAATCATGTTTTTCAGATTGGAGGGATAGGAACTTGTAGAGCTAGCTGTTATGGTCCTGTACAACGAGTGATTACCGAAGAATTAGGGTATAAGGTTAAGTATACAAATATAGATTATCACAAACCCTTTGACATGCTGAGAGATTTACAATCGGTTAGCAACAATTTTAACACTTGGCAAGCACTTGGAGCTCTTCGTAAAATATGGGTAAAAAATTATTCACTTGATCTAGTTGAACATCTAATAAATTTCTATCGAGGAGTGGAATTAGAAAAAGGTGCAACTGACAGATTAGCTGCAGAAATTCACAAAAAATTATTCAGCATTCATAGAGTTAAGGAAATTAAACAATATCACAAACTAATTCCAGGAATGTTTAAAGATCAAATAGAAATAGACGAATATGCTGATCCTCTGCAGATTGGTATAATTGGTGAAATCTATGTTGTTCTTGAACCAATGCTTCATCTGAATCTCTATAGAAGATTAAATGATCTGGGTGTAATATGTCGAAATACAGTTTCATTGAAGAAATTTACAGATTTACCAGCGAAATTGAACCCATTTGTAAAAGAATATTATAAGATATATAGAGATAGAGCTCGTCCGTATATGCAACAATATGCTGGTGGAGATGGGCAAGAAAGTTTAGGGGCAACAATTCTACTAAGAGAATTTGGTTGGGACGGTATGGTACATGTCTGGCCATTCAGTTGTATGCCTGAATTAAGTGCTCAAACAATTATTCCAAGTATCAGTGAGGATTATGGAATGCCTGTTCTTCCATTGATTGTAGATGAACAAACTGGAGAGGCGGGATTTCAAACGAGACTGGAAGCATTTATCGACATGTTAAAAATCAAAAGAGAAAGTGAAAGAAATGGAAAACCCGTAGAGAAAATCTCTTGGAATACTTTTAATTATGACTGAAATCTGTGTTTAATTACATATCTGTGATTTAAATTGTAATAATAGATGCATATGTTATAACAGGTTTGTAAACAAATACAGCAAATGATATACTTAACGTTGAATATTATATTTTTGATAAAAAATCAATGAGAAAAAGAAATTAAGTATGTAATGTAAAATACACTACATACAAGAGCTGAAAGAACACCAATTATAAAAAGATAAAAGCCTAATGATCGTCTCTTCTTTATAGTTTTTTCAACTAAACTTTCAAGATTTTGTTCCTTTGGTAACCTAATAAAAAGAATTGCTAGAGGTATGAGATATATTAACAATCCCAAGAAACATAACATTGTTGAACTCAACATTGCAAATTCTGCATTAATGGTTTGTTGATTGAAAACAGATAATTTTGTCTGAATCAATGCTAAGATTATAAAACTAATTAGGAATAAGCTACCAATTAGTCCCATAATGAACAAATACTTAAGATAGGGAGCTAGTTCCTTAATCTCATATCTTCTAGTTTTTCTAGATTTATCATTCTCTTTCATTTTATACACTCTGTTTTCTATCCTTGTTCAATTATCCAAGCAGCTTGTACAGTTAATACAATCCATGCTATAAAAAATCCTAATGCTACAAGCAAACAGAATGCTACTTATCTGTCCATTAATAAATATTCTCCAATTCTTTGCCTTACATCTTTTTAATCCTACCTTCTTGTAAACTCTCTTTTTCAGATGGGGTTCCATGCAATAAGTAGCGTTAAACAGCTGTTTAACGGGTGTTTTACACCTTCTAATAAAGTGAGTAAATTAGAAGCCGATACCAATCTATTGATTACAGAATCAAGACAAATACTAATAAATAAAAATATGAAATTTGAGAATTTCAGAGAGTTTTATTTAAAGTGAATATTTTCGAAATCTGATAAAGCAATGATTCTGTTTTTCTGTAATAGTGTCCAAAAATATTTAAGAAGATAAAATGCATGTTGAATTAAATAAGAGAGATTTGATATTATGGAAGAAGATCTGCTTGTAAATATGCAAAAAACAGTACTGATTAGTAGGATTTCGCTTTTTGAAGGTATTATTATAGGTATTTACGGGAACTGGTTAATATCCACAATATTAATAATATCTTTCTCATCAGTAATTTTCTGGTTACAAATATGTTTAGTACTTCTATCTATTGCGAGTTTAGTTGCACTCTTATGGATTGGTATTGTAGGTGGAAAACTAGATACAAGTTTAGAAGTTATTCTCCTTGCAATTGGACACTACATTCCATTAGCAGCTTCATTAATTATTGAAAGAAGAGCAATTGGGGACATCTTTCATTTAATAGTAGGAGCATTGCTTTTTGCTGTTATTTATTACACTGAATATGTAAGAGCAAGAAAAATTAAATTAAGATTTAAAAAGAAAAAAATGGTTTAAACACAATTAGAAAAAGTTGTAAAACTTTTACAACCTATACTAATAGTTAATTGTACAAATACTATTTGCAAAAAAATAATGTTTATAGTGCTAAAGGATTATCTGATAATTAGCAATGTTGATTCCATGAGATTTATTGATTTTCGAAAAACGTTGATTCGTTTCTTCATCCTAATTCTTGCTTTAGGCGTAATTAGTGGAATTTCAATAGGATTGATGTTTACAGGGACCACTTACTATGATTACAACGATTCAGATTGGGATAATTTTTATTACACTCCTAGATATAATGAAAGTAATTGGAATCTTCTTTTAGACAGTCACTCTCATACCCATTTTTCTGATGGTAGTTTAACTCCAAGACAAAACATTCTCTGGCACATATCTTTAGGTTACGAAGCTATCGTTATAACAGATCACAACACTTTTACTGGTGCAGAAGAGGCATTAGAAATTGCTAGAATAGAGTTTAATGATACGATTAAAGTTTTAATCGGTGTTGAATGGACTACTGCTAGATGTCATCTTGACCTGATTTTACCTCCAAATGCAACCAAAGAAAATTATAGTAAGTTGCTTGATCAAAGAAAAGGAATTACTTACACTCCTTCTGATGAAGAAATGCAATCCATAATAAATAACACACATACTCTTGGAGGGTTAGTAGTAGTTAACCACTTTCTGTGGTCTGCGGAATATTTGAACAATCACCCTACAAGACAACAATATCTGGATTGGGGTGTGGACTATATTGAGATAATCAATGAAAGTGCTCCCGATTCAACATCAGTTGATTTTTGCTTGAATAATAGTCTTGGTGTAATCACAGGTACAGATATGCATCAACCAGGTCCTGTATATTCTTGGACAACACTTAACGTTTCTGAATTTTCAGAAGAAGCAATATTTACAGAGTTAAAAGAAAGAAGAACCCACTATATTTACAATGGATTCAGCTCACCATATGAGGTTGAACATAAAATCGATCCTATATATATTACCTTGTACCCCCTAATAAAAATAGGAGAGATGTTTGATGAAATGTATAGAAGAGAAATTTATAGAGTTCAATTCATAGTTTTTCTCCTTTATGTTATTGGAGGTTTTATATTCACGGAGTTGATCAGATTGATGTTTAGGCTACTTAAGTGGCGATTTAAGAAAAGAAAGAAATTAAAAACATAAAGAAAAAAACCTAACCGCAATCAAGTGAGAAAAAAAGAAAAGTTATTAAGTATTGTTTTTCTTCTATTAATCATTTAATGATATTGTTTAACTATTTATTTCTAAAAAGACTTATTTTCCATTTCTTTTTATATTAGTTTTTTCTTACTTTTGCTAGCTTTTGATTTCTAATTTGTAGGGATTTCTATTCTGAAATTCGTTAGTTTTTCTTTTTTATCTATTGAGATTTCCCACCCATGTCCTTCAACTATTTTTTTGACAATTGAAAGTCCCAATCCTGTACTACCTTTTTTAGATGAAAAACCTCTGTCAAATACTTTATTGATGATTTTCTCATCAATTATAATTCCATCATTACTAATTGAAATCACTATTTTATCTTTCTTTTCTGATTTTGTGACACTTATTTTGTTTGGTTTACCATGTGCAAGTGAATTTTCAAACAGATTTTTGAAAACTTGAGAAAGCTTACTATTGTCTCCTTTAATAGTTCCCAAGCTTTCTTTAGTGAATTTAATACTTTTTGGAATGATAACATCCGCTACTGTCTCAACAAGTCTATCCAAATCAACTTGATCTGTCTTTTCTACAGCAGTTCCTGCTTCTGCTAGTTCAATTGAATGCTCTAAAAGATTTCCTACATAATTTGTTCTTCGAAGAATTTTCTCAAAATATAGGTCTTCATATTTTTCCTTAAGTTGTTCCACATACCCCTCAATTGCAGCTAGGCTATTTCTAATATCATGACCCATAAAGTGAGCAAAATCGCTTAATTCCTCTTTTTGTTTACTAATTTCGTCTTCTGCTCTTTTTCTTTCAGTTATATCAGTTATAGAAGCGAGAAAGTTTGTAGTTCCTGGAACAGTTTTAACAGAGAGAATAATATTTTTAATTATCCCTTCATTATTAATAAACCGACTTTCATATTGATCTGGAACTAGTGATGCATCTGTCTTTCGAATTTCATTTAATTTTATCATCATATCGAGTTCAGGCTGTGGAATGAATTCTAACCACTTTCTCTTTCCTTCGACATCTTCTCTCGTGAAACCTGAAAGATTCTCCATTCTTGAATTAAAGAGAATAATTGTCCCTTTCTCATCAAAAAGTAGGTTGGCTGTTCCTGTTGTTTCAAAAAGAGTCCTATAGAGATTGTATGATTGTTGAAGTTCCTCTTTTCTTATATTTCTATTTGATATATCTCTGACATAAGAAAGCAAGACTTGTTTTCCTTTGTAGTCAAAAAGGTGAGTACTTATTTCAACTGGAATACTCTTTCCTTCTTTTGTTTTATGTTTAACTTCAAAAGTCATTTGTTTCTTTTTAGTAACCTCTTTCATGATGTTTAATATATCTTTTTCAGTTCTTGAAGCATCAAGTTCTAAAGGAGACAACTTTAGAAATTCTTCCTTTGAGTATCCTAACACTTTTGATGCATTATCATTTACTTCTATAAAGTTTCCAGGCATTCCATCTTCTTTCATAGGATAGAGATAAACAGCATCATTTGCATGCTGGAAAATATATCTGAATTTCTCTTCACTCTCTATGAATGCAGCTTCAACTCTTTTACCTTCTACTACTTTATTAATATTACTTATTAATTCAGTAAATTGACTTTGGGCGTCTGTACTTTTTCTTATATAGGAATCCGCACCCAAGTTTAAAGCATCAATTACAACTTCTTCTCTACTTCGACCTGTGAATATAATAAATGGAATATTGATTTTCTCTTCTTTGATTTTTCTAAGTAAATTCACTTCATCCATTGCTGGCATTAGATAGTCGCATACAACAGCATCATATTCTTTGTTATGTAAAGTTTCAAGTGCTAGAGAAGGGTCAGAAAGTGGATCTATTTGAATCTCTCCGTTACTGAGACGTTCAACATAATCTTTGCTTAAAGTTAGAAAATCAGTTTCATCATCAATATGTAAAACTTGAATAGTGTTATTTTTTTGATGTTTTTTCATCATCATTTTGGGATTTGAACTTTCCAAAGAGAAAACCTCATGTAATCTATAATTAAACAGATATAAATTACTTACTTCTGTCTCCAGTACTAAACATAAAAACAGTTGTGATAGTACCAATGACTGGAAAATAAGAGGTTTGAAAATGTATCTAAAAGATAAAGTTGGTAAGATTGTTTCCATTTAAGGTAGAATTTCAGATGTTCCTTGGCAACATCTAATCAAAAGTGTGGAAACACATCGTCATACCTACTATTTTGATTCGAAGGATGAAAATCAAATAGTAATTTACTCAAGAGAGTCTATCGATTGCTTAGATGACCTTGTAATTGAAGGTGAAGTTATAGAAGTAAGAGGAGAAACTAAACGTCCTACTAAAATAGATGATGTCACTTATGTTGAATACCACATACTTGTTGATAAATGGGTATGTAGAAAATAAAGATATTTTATTATTTGGAAATATTGATTAATTTGTAATTTAGTGTTATATGTAGATTTACTCTCCTTTAAAAAATCTGCAAATATAGGATAGTGGTTTAAGTGTTAGATGAGGATGAGATGAAATATCTCCTAGAGAGCTTAAAAGATAAAGATCCTTATTTACGTGTTTTTACAATCAATTCTATTGTTGATAATAGTAAGCGAGAGGAAGCCTTAGACACTTTAATTAATTCACTCCTAGATGAAAATGCTGAAGTAAGGGCTAGAGCAGCTTGGGCTTTAGGTAAAATAAAAAATAAAAGAGCTTCAGAGCCTCTTATTCAATCCTTAAACGATGATGATTTTACAACACGGAAGAATAGTCTAAGGTCATTAGGTGAAATTGTTGCTTTAGAAGCAATTCAAGAAATAGAAAACAAATTAGAAGATAGACATTGGGAAGTTAGAAATGAAGCAGCTGTGGTTCTTGATTATCTAGGTTGGGTACCAAATAGTACAGACCAAAGAACATATCATCTCATTGCAAAAGGAAGATGGCAGGAAGTGCTGAAAATTGAAGATTTATCTATTGAATTACTGTTTCCATTTTTAAAGGATGAGGATAATGAAGTCCAAAGGCGTATTGCTTGGATTCTAGGGGAAAAGAAGGATGAAAGAGCTGTACAACCTCTTTATGACCTTTTTATGACTGCTAAACTTCACGATGTTAAAGAGAAATCTTCTCTTGCTATTGGTAGTATTGGAGGGACAAAGGCTGTTGAATTATTACAAGTTGCTTTACATGATTCGAACTGGTTTATTAGAAAATGTGCAGCTACATCTCTAGGTCTGATAAAAGATAAATCTGCTATAGAACCTCTGAAACTACTTACAAGTGATACTAACAGATTTGTAAGCCAGAGTGCTCGTGAAGCAATAAAACGAATCGATGAGAAAGATAATTGAATCTATCCGCATCTATTGAGAGATATACTTAAAATAATTACATGCTTTTTTAGAGTAGATAGAAGAAAATATCAGAATTAGTATAACCTCTTGGAGGAAAACATTATGGAAGACATACGCAAAAAACTATCAATTTCTCAAGAAAACTTGGAATCTGTTCAGAACTTCTTCTTGGATGAAAACAATCCTTTCATCAATGATCTAATTCAAGTTATAGAGAAATATGGTGGAGTAGAAGAAATTAACAAGAAATATACAGAATCCAGACAACTAGAGAATATCTACAAGAAACTGGAAAAAGTCAAACCTGAATACATTGACGATTTGGAATGGTTGATTAAACAGAGAGACAATGATGCGTTTATCAGTGAAAGTGAATATAGAAGAAAGATTCTGGGAAACGCCGTAGATAGAGTGAATTTTGACGATTCATTTGCTGTTACACTAGAATTATCTGCATGTCAATATTTTCCGTTTTTAATTAAAGGCGCAGAAAAAATGATCGAAAAGAAAGATTTGATGCCAGGTAGGATAATTCGTGTTCGGGCTATGAAAGAACAAGAGAAAGATGGTGATTTGTTAGCAATGACAGGTGCAGTGGATATCATTGGTGCATCAAGAGTAGAGACTCTCGATACCAAGGGGACATCTCCTGGACCTGATGGTATGCCTGTAAATGTTCATCTTGGCGGACCAGCAACAATAACTGGTTACTTTGGTGGTGTTGGACAACCTAATGAATATGCCTTAAAGTGGGTGGATGAATTCCTCTATTATTACACAAATTATGGCGTAAAAAGTGTACTAAACATCAACCCTGGAACAGTAATTTTAGGATATATGATGTACAAACTTGGAATAGATAACGAATTTAAAATTTCTGTTTTCCTGGGTAATGATAATCCTTATTCTGTGCTTTGGACATTGATGACAGCTAAATTGTTCTCCAGAGCTGATGGAACTAGCCCTCTTATAGGATTTAACCTATCGAATGCTGTAAATAATTGGACGATTGAAATGAGCTCACACGTTCGAAAGAATTTTGGTTTTGAAGATGTTGTACGTTTAGAACATCATATTATTGAAACCTGGAAATCAATAGTTCGACAACCCTATGATAGAACACAAGAGCTTCTAGAGCTTGCTAAAAAAGTTAAGAACATAAGTGCAAAACATGAAGGCGGTCCTGTAGATATAGATCCAACCCGCGAACATCCTTCAGATATCCTTGATTATTTCAAATCAAAGGATCAGATTACTGAAGAAGGAATTTGGGATGGTCTTCTACAGAATTACTACGACAGGCAAACCTCAGTCAATAATACAGCTAAAGCTCTCACTGAAAATGGAATAGCTTTTATTGCCGCTAGAAATCTTCATCATAAGTAAGATTAGGTGAAATGAGTGAAAGAACTTGCTACAGGGATGCATAAGATACTTGGAGAAGGAGCTTTTGAGTATCTAGCAAAAGCTCAAGCCGAAGAACGTAAGGGGAAAAAAATTCTTCATTTTGAAATAGGTCAACCTGATTTTCCTACACCTGAGCACATTAAACAGACAGCTTATGATGAGATTAAAGGAAATTATACGGGGTATGTTTCTGCTACAGGCATACTTGAATTAAAACAAGCGATCCAAGATGAAATCGAACAATCTAGAGGATATCGTCCAAGTATCGAACAAATTCTGGTACTTCCAGGTGCAAAACCTGGAATTTTCTTTACTATGCTAGGTCTTATAAATCCTGGAGACGAAGTCATGTACCCTGATCCTGGTTTTCCTACCTATGGTTCTGTTACAAAATATCTTCAAGCAGTTGATGTTCCTATAGCTCTAAAAGAAGAGAACCAATTCAAGCTAGATCCAGCAGATGTCGAAAATAGTATAACGGCTAAAACTAAACTAATTATCTTGAATAGCCCTCAAAACCCGACAGGTTCTGTAATGACAAAAAATGAGCTTTATCAAATAGCTGAACTAGCAGAGGAGAATGACATCTATGTTCTTGCAGATGAAATATACTCGAAAATGCTATATGAAGCTGATTTCCACTCAGCAACAGTTAGAGATGAAGCAAAACAAAGAACAATTCTATTAGATGGTTTCTCAAAATCCTATTCTATGACTGGATGGAGATTAGGGTATCTAGTAGGACCTGAAACAATAATTGAAAAGATGGGATTGATAATGATAAATGCTTTATCATGCACTACTTCATTCGTTCAAAAAGCTGGAGTAACTGCTTTGAAGGGTGATCAAGAGCCATTAAAGAAAATGATGAAAGCTTTTCAGGAGAGAAGAGATGCAATTGTCAAAGGCCTGAATGAAATCCCTGGATTCTCTTGTTTAACTCCTCAAGGAGCATTTTACGTCTTTCCAAATATAAAGGAAACCGGAATGAATTCAAGAGAAATGGCTGACCATATACTCTATAAGGCCGGTGTGTGCTGTTTACCAGGATCAGCATTTGGACTAAATGGTGAAGGCTATCTTCGATTCAGTTATGCAACTTCTGTTCTAAACATTAACAAAGCAATAAAACAAATAAAAGAATCATTTGATTGATTCTTTCTTTATTTTTCCACTCATTCTTTTTCTGACTAGAACAGCAGCTAACAAACTAAATACTGCTAACAGTGAGATAAATCCAGAAGATTCTTCTAGTTCAAATCTACCTTTATAGAAGGAATAATCAAGAAATTCAGATTGTAATTCAGTTAAAGAGTATACGACTCCAAAATCTTCTGGAGTATCTGGGGACATCAAACTAGTAATCACAAAAGCTTGTTGAATATCACCACCTTCAACATAAAAAGATATTTGCTTAGATTTTTCTGTATTGAAGTATTGAGTTACATTCCAGCCATTGACATCTTTGAAAGCAATAGAAATTCCCAAGGCATAAGGGTAAGGATTCTCTATGATAAAGGTAAAATTATCAGTAATCGAGTAGGTTGTTTTGACATCAAATCCATAGTAGTTGTGCTTCATATCTTGTTTCTCAACAGGATCAGAGAATATACCAATTCCAGTTTGAGTTTGAATTTTGTAGTCAACAGATTCAAATCCATAAATTCCACCATCAAATGTTGTATCATCTATAGTACATGCTGTTATCCAATCCAAATATACTTCGTTAAACGTGAGCTCATATCCAAACTGACTCAGAGCAACTTCTACAGCTTCAGCACCATCTTCATCCATAGAGACTAAACTCTTGGTGAAATCATTACCGAAACGATCAGCTAAATAGGTGACAAATAGATAAGCTTGACCATAGCTCGAATCCCACAATACTCCATATTCTCTTACAAAATAAAGCAGAGAGATTTCGGGATGATTGGTAAACGAAGTTGTAACAGCATCTGTAACCCAAAAGCTATATTCATTATAATCCACTGCATAGTTGGCTAATCCTTCAATTAAAAATTCTGCTTCATCAAATTCATTATTCCCCCAAATCATATGATTTAATTCGTGAGTGATAATGCAATAAGTGTCTACTAGTGGTCTTTCAGATTCTACGTAAACCATTTCTCGATTGTTTGAATAAGGATTACCAACCTCCTCATCTTTGTAATCATAATAACCTAGCACTGAGTTATCACCGAAATATCTGACGTATGGTGCCAAGAATAATGTTACATGAGGATCATTGTCGATATCACCTAATTTACCATCAGGACTACCTGCAACCTCTATGGCATTTGGATAGATTACTAGATCAAATTCATAAGATAGTGCTTCACACTTAGCAATTGAAGCATTCTCTCCCAGAAGTTCTATAGTTTCATTTGCCATATAGATATAACTCCAATTTCCGATTGCTAATAATGTTCCTCTCACTTGAACGAGTTCTGGTATGTTTGTCCAAAACAGAAACTGATCACCAAATTGTTCTACTATGTAACTATTAACCTCTTCAGGTTGACAGTACGAAGTTTTCATAGAGTGACTGACATTTGAAGTAACATTTGAAATTGAGACTTTATTGTCTGCAGAAACGATTAAATTACAAAAAATACTGAAAAATAGGAGAGTAATAATCAGAACTGTTGGAATTTTTGTTTTCACAGTAATCATATGTTGATAAACTAGAACACTAATAAGTTAAACTGTTAGAAATTAGTTCTTTTCTAAATGTTTGAAGCTAAAGATTAAGCAATTTAGAAAGATTTTCCCCTAAAATCTTTCCTTTTTGCTTTTCTGTTAATTCCATACTTTTTATCTTGTAAAGGTTATTCTCAAGGTTATCTTTACCTAAGGGCGAATCAGTTCCAAAAAGGACTTTATCCTCACCGAATTTTTTCATAACGTACTTTATACGTTTATCAGATATTATGAAATAAGTTGAAATATCAAAGTAGACGTTTTTGAGATCCTTTCCATGTCTGGCAATTGATTCCATTCCCATTAAATGAGCGACGGTGTAATTTGTTTTAGGATGTTCTCTAGCCAGTTTTACAAATTTCCTTGATTCTCTGAAATTATAGAGATGGATAAAAATAGGTAGGTTTTTCTCCTCTGCAAACAGTGATATCTCTTTCATGCTTTCATCGTCATTGGAAAACTTATTCAAACATTGATGGAGTTTAATACCATTAAATGACATTTTCTTGTAATCTTGTTCAAGTTTTGTAATGAGTTCTGGATTACTTGGGTTGATCCAGTAGTATTGTAGTAATCTTGTTGGTTGTTCCTTGACTAAAGAGTAAACAAATTCATTGTCAATATTGTCAATATTTTTGCCATGTTGTCTGATATAGAAAATGTTTGCTAATATGTGAAAATAATGAATCTTCGCTGTTTCTTTATAGCTGGCTTCAGGTAACTCAAAGACATAATCAGGATCTGCTGAGCCAGGACATAGAACAACTTTGTCGACACCCAACTTGTTCATTAGAGGTATCAATCGTTCACTATACGCAAAATCTCCAAAGGTATGAGCATGACCATCTATTATCATTTTAAGCACTTCGTAGTTTTTACTGTTCTTCGATAGCCTTCTGTTTCAGTTCAGCTTTTTTACATATAACTTTTTGTACACTCAGATTCTTTTTGACAGCATATTTATAAGCTGTATTTCCAGAAGTTGGCATACAATAAAATAGAGGAATTAAATATGGAATTTAGAATTGCATTCATTGGATTTGGTGTCGTTGGGCAAGGATTAGCAGAGATACTTGTTGAGCAAAAGCAAATACTGAAAGAGCGATATGATTTCGATTTCAAAGTAGTAGCAGTTTCTGATACAATGAAAGGTTCAGTTTTCGAAGCTCAAGGTATAGATTTAGAAAAATTACTTTCTCTGGTTAAGGAAACAGGAAAGATTGAAGATTATCCTGAAGGTATTAAGGGATGGGATTCTCTAAGAACTATAACTGATACTAATGCTAATTTAATTTTAGAAGTGGCATGGACTGATTTGAAAACAGGTGAACCTGCAATCACTCATGTTAAAACTGCCCTGAAGAATAAGAAACATGTAGTACTTACAAATAAGGGACCTATAGCCTTAGTAGTTAAAGAATTACTTTCCTTAGCTAAAGAAAATAATGTTGAAATGAAGTATGAAGGAACTGTCCTTAGCGGAACTCCTGCCCTTAATTTAGGTTTGTACAATCTTGCAGGAGCTGGAATTACAAAAGCCAAGGGAATAGTTAACGGAACAACAAATTATATCCTAACGGAGATGGAGAAAGGTCTGGATTATGAAGCAGCATTGAAACAAGCACAAGAATTGGGTTACGCAGAGGCTGATCCTACTGCTGATGTTGAAGGTTATGATGCTTTAGGAAAAATCGTTATACTTGCAAATACAGTAATGGGCGCAAATCTCAGTAAAGATGAACCTCCTTGTGAAGGAATAACGAAAATAACAGCTGATGCCATAACAAAAGCTAAAGCTGAAGGTTTCAGATGGAAATTAATTGCTGGAGCTGAAATTAAGGAAGATGGATCAGTAGAAGCATACGTCAGACCAGAAAAAATACCTTTAGATCACCCATTAGCTAACATCATGGGACCAACCAATGCTTTGACCTATACAACAAAATATCTAGGTGATGTGACGATAGTAGGACCTGGAGCTGGAAGAGTACCCACGGGATATGCTTTACTAACAGATATCTTGGATATTAACAGAATGGTTAAAGAATAAACCCGCAAGAGAGTGAGCAATTATGGGGTATATGCATACATATCTGGATGTCGATTTAACTACTAACAAGATACACGAAAAAAAACTAGACCCAGATTTAGCTGAAAAATACATTGGAGGTAAAGGTCTAGGAGCTAAAATTCTTTATGACAATTTGAAACCTGGAATCGATCCTTTGGGTCCAGACAACATTATTCTTTTTATGACAGGACCTCTTACAGGTACATCAGTAGTAACTTCTGGTAGATGGTGTATAGTAACCAAATCTCCTCATACTGGGATTTATCTAGACAGTCAGATAGGCGGTAAGTTTGGACATCGTTTGAAAAGAGCGGGTTATGATTATATTATTGTAAGAGGAAAAGCAGATTCTCCATGTTACCTAAATGTGTCCTCTGAAGGTTGTGAAATCATCCCAGCAACTGACCTATGGGGAAATGGTACCTTTGAGACAGAGGAAATACTAAGACAAAAACATCCTAAATCTGAAGTTGCTTCCATTGGTCCTGCAGGAGAAAATCTTGTTACCTTTGCGAATATTATGACAGATAAATCTCATATGGCCGGTAGAGGTGGTGCTGGAGCAGTAATGGGTTCAAAGAACCTTAAAGCTGTAGTTGCAGGGGGGACATTCAAAATTGATTCTGTTCATGATAATTTCAAGGATTTGACACGAACATTCCGAAACAAAGTACAAAACGATCCTGGAGTTCAAAACCGACACAGAATCGGAACAATGATGTGGGTTAATCAGTCGAATCAAGCAGGATTTCTTCCCACAAGAAATTACCAATCTGGTGTTTTCGAATCTTCAGAAAATATCTCTGGAGAAAAAATGATTGAGGAAAACACTTACGCTCACAAAGCATGTTATGGTTGTTTAATAGCTTGCGGAAAAGCAAATAAATTTGACAAAGGAAAATATGCAGGTCTAGATGTTGAAGGACCAGAATATGAAACAACTGCACTTCTAGGGTCAAATTGTGGAATTAAAGATTTAGCTGCTATTGCAAAAGCTAGTCAACTATGTGACAACTTGGGAATTGATACAATTACATCTGGAGCTACAATCAGTTTTGCAATGGAGTGTGTTGAAAAGAAAATATTGAAACAAAATAGTATTGAGAATTTAGAATTTGGTAATGGTGAAGCCGTTCTACAAATGCTGCAGTTAATAGCTCACAAAGAAGGAATTGGAGAACTTTTCTCAAAAGGATCAAGAGCTGCTGCTGAAAAACTTGGAAATGAGTCAAGTGACTTCGCAATTCAAGTTAAAGGTCTAGAACTAGCTGGAGTAGAACCAAGAGGATCATTTGGTATGGCTCTTGCTTATTCAACAGCTGATCGAGGAGCATGTCACCAACGTTGTTGGACTCCATCAGCTGAATTAAGAGGCGATTTAACCCGTTTCTCAATGATGGGGGTTCCAAAGTTCGTTAAGGAAAATCAAGATGAAAGAGCTGCGTGTTTCTCTCTAGTTGTTTGTGATTTTCTACCTTTCGATGTTCCTGAGATGGCTGAGATACTAAATGCTGCTACAGGTTTTACTTACACTCCTGAAGGGTATTTAACAACTGGAGAAAGAATCTGGAATACTACTCGAATGTTCAATGTCAGAGAAGGAATAACAGCTTTGGATGATGTTCTTCCAAAGAGATTCTCAGAAGAAAAGATGCCAGAAGGCCCTGCAAAGGATCAGATTGTATCTGAAGCAGTGCTTGAAAAAGCAAAAACTGAATATTACGATTTGAGAGGATGGAATCCAAGTGGGATCCCTACTAAAGAAAAATTAAATGAGCTAAAAATCTGAATGATGAATTTGCACGAGCAAATCTTTCTCATTTTCTTAGCTTTTTTTACCCTTTTCTTTCTCTATGAGTTCATTGAATTTCTCCTTCAATGCTTCAGGAACCCAGCTAAAGTCTGCTTCTCCTTCTCCTTTATCCTTTTCTTTCCCTATGTATTTTACAAATTCTTTCCCTATGGCTTTACTGAAGCCTTCCTTAGCTTTTTCAGGAACCCATCTGAAGTCTCCTTTTTCTTTATCCTGTTCCTTTTTCTTACCTTTAATTGCGGCTGATCCTATAGCCATAACTATAATGAACAGTATGAACATTCCAATGAATAGAGGAATGTAGAGTAGAATTATAGTTATTCTATTACTTACAAGACTTGCTGTATCTATACTCCATGTAACGATACCCCAAATAGTAAATACAAACCAAGAACTAGAAATACCTAACAAAATTAAACTTGATATTAGTTTTCCTAGTTTACCCAATAGAGTTTCTTCTTTACCCATTTTTTCACCTTAAGTCAGTGTTCTTAGTGTATGATTTTATACTGAATTACATATTGAAAATATATATATATAAAGTCATGCGAAAAACAAAGATTGTTTGTTAATCACTATTCTGGAGAGATTAAGGGATTTATTTAGCACAAACTATTTTTTTCCCCCTTAATAATTCGTTTTCGATAATATTCACCAAGAGCTTAAACGAGAAAGGTTTTGTAAGAAATTTAATGCCCATCCTTTCTATCTCTGTTTTGACACTATCATCTGCTGAAATAAAAATAATCTGTTGCTTTTTGTTTGTCTCAAGAATATACTCACATGCTGAAATTCCATTTTTTATTGGCATTCGATGATCCATCAAAATCACATCTGGATACTCTTTAATTCTATCGTAGTATTCTATTGCTTCCTTACCATTGAAAGCTTTGAATGCAATTTTATATCCGCCTTTTGTTAGAAACTGTTCATATAGTTCAACAAGTTCCTTTTCATCCTCTACTATCATTATTTCAGTCATTCACATTTCTCTGTTTAATTATCTTTTAAAGAAATTTTAAAGACAGAACCTGCGGAATAATCATCTGGAAATTCTGTTCTGTTTTCAATCCATATTCTCCCACCAAGAGCTTTTATGATTCTCTTTGAAATCGACAGTCCAAGCCCTGAGCTTCTTTTATCTTGATTTTCTATGGAAAATCTATTAAATACTTCCTCTTTGAGGTTATCGACTATTCCAAGACCTTGATCTTTGATTGAAATTATCACTGTATCTTTCTCTTGTTCGACTTCAATTTCTATTTTGACTTCTTTTTGATTTTGTTTTTTATATTTAACTGCATTATCTATTAAATTTATGAAAACTGCTTCTAAAATATGATTTCCTTTGACTGACACTTCGGGGAATTCTGTTTTAATGTCTACTACTAGGGGGATATCTGTCCGAACTTCACGTACTTTTATTATTGCTGATTTTATCATCGGTATTAATTGAAACAAATCTTTTCCAATACCCTTTTCTTCTAACCTACTAAGCACTTTAACATTAGATATTAGCATATTTGAATTAGTGATTGCTTGCTTCATTTTCTCTAACTTTTCCTCGACACTTTCAGCATTCTTATTTACGGTTTCTAAGATTTCTATGTTCCCTGATACAATTTGATTATAATTTACAAGATCGTGACTAATCACATCTAGAAGCAATTCATTCATTAATTTCTTTTCATTTATTAATTCGTTTTGTCGCTTTATTATTTCTAATTCATTATTCTGAATGAATGAGTATAAAACAAAACCAAATACAAGCGGTTCTAATATTTGAATGAAATCTTCGTATTCATCTAAAAATTGGAATAAATCTGACCATTCTAACACATTACTTAAACTATGAAAAATAAATAAGACAAGAAGAAAAAGTATAATGATTTTCGTTTTAGTATCAAATCGCTTTTTCCAACCAATAGATAAGACTACAATGGCTAGTAAGGTAGCAAAGAGTGCAATTGATTCTATTATTAAAACAGGTATGTTCATCCTTGAACCTCCTCCTTTTTATGAAAGAAAACTTTCCAACACCAAATCGCAAAAAATATTGATCCAAATGCAAGAAAAATATGTTGAAAAATGTTCAGTAAATCATTCAACAAAAGGTGTTCTAATATGTTCATTATCCCATTTAGAAATAAACTTCCGAAGCTCATCACCAATATTTTATATTGGGGAATAACTTTGATTTTTTTGAAATAGCTCAGAATAAAAATGATGATAAGAACAATAAACAACAAGTAAAGCCATTTGTTCTCAGGTATATCGGTTATCAATGCCATCTACCATCTTTGACTTAATTTATCTCTTATATTAAAGAGTTAATACTCTTTTGCACATCTGGTTGTATAAGACTTTTTCTATAATCTAATCAAGATTGGATTAGGAGCGTAGTTAAGTTGTCCTTCAAAAGATATTTTGGTTCTGTCTGTGATGAGGATTGACAAAGTTGTAGAAGTTCTATAAGCATCATGTAACTATTTGATTTCTTCGTCGAGTTCATGCCCATAATAGCCATTAAAGTTGATTTTTAGAAGGATTTTAATATATCCTTTTTTTCTTTCATAAAATATTGTAAATGAGCAACCAATTATGTCTATTCAATCTGATTATCCAGATAAAAATTTAGAACGCGTTCTTGCACTAGTTATTATATCTGTATCTTCCTTCATTACTGCTTTCAGTGGTTCTGCATTTACTCTAGCTGCACCTTCTATGGGCTATGAATTAGGAATAAGCGATGCTACTCTAAGCTGGATAATGACAATTTATGTTCTTGCTACAGCTATGCTTCAAATACCATTTGGTAAAATTTCAGATAATTATGGTAGAAAGAAAATATATTTCTTAGGTATGATTATTTTTTCTTCAGCTTCATTGGTTTTGGGTTTCATGAATACTGCAAATGCAATCTTGATCATGAGATTTGTTCAAGGAGCAGGAGGAGCACTCATTTTTGCTACAGGTACAGCTATTCTCACATCTGTTTTTCCACCTGAAAGAAAGGGTTTTGCATTTGGAATCAATATTGGGTCCGTCTATTTAGGTTTAACAGCAGGACCCTCTCTGGGAGGGCTTATTACTGATGTTCTTGGTTGGCGATGGATCTTCTTATCAGTTGTTCCATTTGGAATTGTACTAGCAATTTTGGTAATGGTACTTCTTAAAGGTGAATGGAAAAATTATAAGAAAGAGAGGTTTGATTGGATTGGAACAACTCTCTATATCTCAACCTTATTCATGCTTTTATATGGTTTCAGATCGATTCCAAATATTTATAGTTACATCTTAATTGGCTGTTCTCTCATTACCTTAGGATTATTTATCTGGTGGGAATGGAGAATTGATTATCCAATACTCCAATTGAGGCTTTTTAGGAAGAACCGATTCTTTACATTTGCTAATCTAGCTGCTTTCTCCTATTACACGGCAACAGCAGCTACAACTTTTCTTCTGAGTCTATACTTACAGAATATACTATTTTATGCAGCTCTCATTGCTGGATTTATTTTACTCGCTAGACCAGCTGTTCAAGCTATTCTCTCACCAATAGGTGGTGCTATGTCAGACAAAATTGATCATAGAATTATTACAACAATAGGCGTTAGTATAGGTACAATTGGTC
>JAGXNV010000218.1 GCA_019894795.1 Candidatus Heimdallarchaeota archaeon
AAGAATAAGAGACCAAATGAATTTGATTGAACTTGCGAAAATTAACCCATAGTAGGGAAGATTTTCTTTAACAGTTCTATTTTCAGGATAAGATTGTTTGAAAATAAGTACCAAGAAAATGCAGAGTGCAACTAGAAGAAAGTTGGTTACAAGTGCAAGGACTAGAAGAAAGTTGGTTACAAGGTTTACTGTGGATGGAAACAAATACATTAACCCAAACCAATAATATACAATTATTGCAAACAGTTGAAGAAGAACTCCTACACAGAAAATAACAAGAGCACCTATGGAATAGTTTTTCGCCTTTGACTCTCGCATAATCTTGTATAGATTATTTAGAAAAATGAAAAGAAAAACATACCCAACAATTGCGATTGAAGGGTAAATAAAGAATCTAAAGGAAAATAAAATTGCAAGTTCAATTTCAAAAGAAGCTAAACCGAAAATAGAATTAAAGAGAATGCTTAGTGTAATTCCACCTATTAATACAATCAGGAAATGTTTAGAGGATGTAATGAGTTTTCTTTTTATATCTATTTTATCTGCAAAATCTACAACTTTCTGTTGTTGATAATAGATGTTACTTGATTTTTGGGAAACCATAATTTTCTTAGGATATCTTGTATAAATTTCGTCAATTTTGGTCTTTGTAAGGATATTTCTAATTATAGGTATATTCTCGCCTATTATAGATAAACTGATTGCAAAGGAAAAAATGAGCAGAGGTAATATAATTAAAAGCGAGAAATTCATCCAATTAAGAATCTCTCTTCCTTCTGGTGAAAGAATCACTCTGCAATAATCATAGTAACAGGTTATCTCGCTAAACACACTCTTAACAATAGGCCGTGCAATGGTATCAAAAAGCAAAATAAAGAAGATTGCTGTTGATGTATAGAATTGCATTTGGGAACCTATAGTTTGCTTTCTAGGGATAAATCCTCTTGAAGTGAAGTAAGTAAAGAATCTTTTAAGAAAATATGTTCCTAACGTAATAAATAACAATCCAAAAAGCAAAATTACACGATATAGAACATATAACGATAATTCAGTACTAATTTCAGCAAATATAGCCGCATAAGTTCCAAAAATCAATAACACTATCCCCACTCCCACAGCTATACTAGCTTCTGTTGTGGTTTTGTTCACATCTTTGAAAAAGCGAGAAAATTCTCTGAGCTGACTCAAAAATTTGAAAGTATATACATAAACTAGAACAATACATGTTACAAAGATTATTACTAACTGTAATATAACTGTTAATTGAAAATCGAATGAAAAATCAAATTCAAAAGGTATTAGATTTGAATCTAGTAACAAGATCAGCAACAACAAAGATATAGAAATGATAGTGGTTAGCAAAAAATAAGATAGAAGTTTACTATCCTTACTAATTCTATCAGAAGGAGTATCAACGGGACGAGATGAGTATTGATTTGAAATAGATTCATCCAAAGATTCAAATTTCTTACCTACACTATAAAGGGCATAACAAAAAATTATGAATGATAAAGATACAACGCTGAATAATGTAATATTGAGAGCTTTAGTTGCTTCAGCTAGAGCAGTTCTCCAAGCATATCCATCCACATCAAGACGAAGATAGATAGATTTACGAACAAATGTATTGATAATCTCCATAATGGTCATCGATACAAATGGTAGTACTAGAAGGATTAAACTTGTCTTTGAAATGATCATTCTACCTTCTCTTTGTAGGTTTCTTAAGGTTAAACTAAGACAAGAAGAACCTGCAATCAAAAACAATAATCCAAAAATCACCATAATGTGTGAATAATAATACCATTCCGTACGTATATCATTAAATGTGAATACTGATGCATTTACACAAACAAGAAAACCTATGATCAATAACATTGAAGCTCTACTAATTGTTTTTACAGAAGGAATAGTTTCGCCAATGAATCTAATTTTGTTCAAAAACAGTAACAGAAACATACTAACAACACTTAGAGTAATTAAACCTAAAGGAATAGCAGGTATCCAAACATTCTCCATATCAAATCGATTAAGAAGCATCAAAAGAGCTACTATGAATCCAAAAACAAAGAAAGCGATTAATGTATAGACTAAGTTTCTTGTTAACTTACTAAGCTCAATAGAATAATTCCTCTTGGTTATGTCGTGTATTTTTTGTTCCATCGTACTATTCCTCTTTATTCCAGGTATATCATTCAAACACAAATGAACTAATATATCATTATATCACTATATTGACAAACACATATAAGTTTTTCCTAACTTTTTAACATAGTCATATATTTTCTTAAGTGTTTTCTATTTTTGAGTACAGGAATTTCAGGAACTAGATTTCATTAGGTTAATTTTATAAATGTCTCTCTGTTAGGTTTCGATACAACAATAATTTTAACTGAATGGTGAGAAACAATTGGATAATGAATTTATATTTGACCTTCTTCACAAAGCTGTTAAGCATGGAGAAGAAATTGGTGCATCATTTATTGAAGCAAGACTGGATAATTTAAGCCTAACAACAATTAATTATACTAATGAGATCATTACCGAATCTTCTACTAGAGAGAGGAAAGGCATTGGTATCATTGCTTACGTTGATGATACAGTTGGGTATAGTTTTACTCCAGTTCTTACAACTGAAGCAGTGAAGGAAACAACTAAAAGAGCAGCAAAAATCGCTAAAGCTTCAGCTTTTCTTAGTAAAGAAAAAGAAACCTTCGATGAAAGAGATGCTGTTAAAGATATAGCTGAAAGAAAAGTTGTCAAACATCCTAAAGATGTAGAATTTGACGAGAAAATAGAGATGTTGAAAAGAAGTATCAGTGCTATTAAGGAGAATATTGAACCAACATCTACAACAGCTGTGTATGGTGAACTCTGGGGAGACAAATACTTTGTCAACTCAGAAGGAAGTGAAATTTATTGGAATCCCTTGATATTAGATATGAGAACAGTAGTTACTAAAAAAGTCAATGGGTTTATGGCAAGAGGAAATGATGGTGTAGGATCATCTCAAGGATTAGAATTCTTTGAGAATGAACCATATACTCCAGAAACCTTTGGTAATAATGCTGGTAAGTACTGTAAAGAACAAGAAAGTGCAGTAAGTGCGCCTGCAGGAAAAACTGCAGCGCTGATAGGGCCTCGTCTAGGAGGAGTACTCGCTCATGAATCATTTGGTCATTTAAGTGAATCAGATTTTGTGATGTCAGGAATGAGTCCAATAGCTGATCGAATAGGTGCGACCTTAGGTACAGAGCATGCGACAATATATGATACTGGATTAACTTCTAAGGGTGGATTATGGTTACCTTATGATGATTCAGGAACACCAACTGATGACACAATTATCTTAGATAAAGGTATACTCGTAGGATATCTTCACAATAGGGTTTCTGCAAAAAGAATGAATACAAAACCCACAGGAAACTCAAGAGCTATCACATACATGTTTGATCCCATCCCAAGAATGAAAAATACCTACTTTGGAGCAGGAGAGTTGACAGAAGAAGAAGCTATAGAAATGATGGGTGATGGAATTTATGCAATTGGAACATCAGGTGGACAAGCAGATATGGATGGGTCTTTTCTGTTCAAATGTAGCAGAGGTTATTTAGTAGAAAAAGGTGAAGTAACAAAAACCATCAAAGATGCAGCTCTGACTGGAAATATTCTAGAGTTCATTAAACGCATCAAAGGAGCAACAAAAAACATTGAAATGTTCACCGGATATTTTGGAGGGTGTGGCAAAGGAGGCCAATATCCACTCCCTGTAGGAATGGGTGGACCGATTCTCTATGCTGATGAAGTAATGGTTGGAGGAGAAAAATAATGAGTTTAGATGAATTAAGAAATGAAATACTTTCTATCGCAGAATCTTGTTTAAAATATGCTAAAGAGCTGAAAACTCCTTCTGCAGAATTCTTTGTATCCAAACAATCTCTGACCGAGATTCAATATACCAAAGGTAATGTTAAAAGTCGTGATGGTCTTATTAGTGGAATTGGCATACAAGTAGCAGATAATCAAAAAGTAGGTTTTGCTTCTTGTGCAGGTTTCGCTGAAGATTCAATCAAAAGCACACTTGCACAAGCTTATAGAATAGCCAAAAATCGTCCTGCAGATCCCAGGTTTACTGGTTTTGTTGAAGAAAATCAACCTGGAAAAGATGGAGAACTGGATAAGGGTGTACTCGATCACACTGGTGAAGATATTCTCAGTCAAATCTCAGATGCTGTTAAACTAACAGAAAAATACGATGAACGGTTGATAGGAATGACTATCGCTTCAACAAACATTTGGGGTGGTCACGCTGTTGCTAATACTAATGGAGTTCTAGAAGCTAGTGTAAACACAGTGAATTACTGTTATGCTAATCCTGTTGTTCTAGATAAAGGAGAGCGTTCAACAGCATTCGATGTCAACATTGGTCGATCAGTCCAAGAAATTTCAGGTGTTGTTGTCAATTCTGTAGATATGGCTATGAAACACTTAGGTTC
>JAGXNV010000219.1 GCA_019894795.1 Candidatus Heimdallarchaeota archaeon
ACATCAGCATGTATTCGCATATTTCCAACATATTCCTTCCCAGCTAAAAGAAGCGTGTCTAATATGCGAGTTGCTTTGCCTAATGCTGTGGGTAAAATTCCAGTCACTTGTGGATCTAATGTTCCTGAATGACCTGCTTTTGGAATATTTAAAATTCTCTTGACATAGCTTACTACTTCATGGCTTGTAGGATTAGGCGGTTTGTCCAAATTAATAATCCCGTAATTCAACAATTCGTCTATTGTTCTTGCAGAAGGCATTTTTCCCCATTTAAAGTCAGTTACGTCTCTAGAAAGCACTTTTAGGGATTGCTTATCATCAAATGTTAGCTTTGGTGGGGAAAAAATTAATGTCATGGTAAATCACAGGATACTAAGAAAAAATAGAGATATAAGGTTTAAGGAACTTAAATCTGTGGAACTACTACTTTTTCCATGAATTCCTTAAAACCTGCTTCATCGATTGCAGTAGAAACGTCTTCATCGCTTGCATCTCGTTTAACTGAAACTAGTTTATCTGTTGGTTCCAAATGCATAACATTGCATTTTCTTCTTCTAACAGATGTTAATGCTTTTGGACCTGTAACTAAAACATAATTTTGATTTATTAAATCCACGATTACAGCTTTCTTTCCTGCTTCTCTTCCATTTGTCTTTACTATAACTCTTCCAATTTGAATTGCAGTCACTTCGTATCACCTTTTGTTATTTTCTTAACTGATGCCATTATTATATCAACACACTCAGCTGCATCATATTTCTTAGTGTTGATTATTACATCATAGATAGACAAATCAGAGACATCAATGTTATAGAGTTTTTGATATCTGTGTCTTTCAGATTCTTCTCTCATTAACGTCTCTTTTTTGATTTCTTCTATAGATCTATTTTCTCTTTCAGCAATGCGTTGAATTCTAGTTTTTACTGGTGCCGTAATATAAATTATTAAATCAGCAACCTTTCTTAGAACCCATCCACCTAATTGAGCGTCAATTATAATTCCATTTTCAATCTGTGCAAAATCTAATGTTCGATTGTCGATGGAACGATCAATTTCTTCATTAGCTTCTGCATTCTTACTAAATTCTTCAAGGTTCATGCCTTTATCTTTAGCCATTTCTCTAAACATCTGTCCAGCTGAGATATAAGTATAATTCAGCAACTCAGCAACTTTCTTGGCTGCTGTGCTCTTTCCAGAACCATGTGGACCAGAAATAGCTATTATAGGCAAAATCGCCACATCCCTTAGCTTCGAACGTCCGCCTTAATTGCACTTTTTAAACATCGAGAGCATAGATGACCAGCATGTTGTCTACTTGGAAGATGTTCAGAACGGGACATTTTTCTTACTTTGCTCTGAGGTCCAAATGCAACACCATGGAGGATCGCTCTACATTGTGAGCAATGGGGTTTCTTAGTTCGTTTGGAAATTTTCTTTAGTCTAGTTTCAGATGGAGTGCGTACTAATCTTGTTTTTGAAACACGTAATGATGGTCTAACCATATTTATCTCCTCATTTATTAGCTTTAGATTGTGATTTAGCAAGTTGTTCTTTCTTAGAAACAGTTTGCAGCTTCAAAGGCTCTATTTTTTTGCCTTTCTTCTTTGTTTGAGTTGCACCAGAAGGAGTGGCACCAAATATTCTGCTAAGTAAAGAACCAAAAGCAAAAGATACGATAAAATACCAGAGAGTAAAAGGTACTTTTGAAAAACCATTGAAAGCTGGGTCTTCCCATCCTGCAGATGTTTGAAACCAAGGTGTTCCTATCCATGGAAAACCACCAAAATCAAAGGGTAACCAAGCATAATTATGTCCCAGATCTCCACTTGGAAAAGCTGTTCTGAGTATTGCGAACAGAAGTAGAAATGGTACTGTTGTAATAAGCATAGGTTTCATTCTTTTGAACATCATTGAGGATTGTAATTTTTTTACTCTTTCTTCATCTCGTTTAACGCTTAACCATAATTTCTTATCAGCAGTTTGCATAGCTGTTTTTCTTTTTTGATTCCAATCGTTAACTTTCTGCATACTCTCTTTTAATGCATCTGTATCAAGAATCAATCTGGTAGCGAAAGTAGAGATACTTGCAAGTAGTATTGCTGTCACAGCAATCATTAATGCAGATGTAGGGAGTTCATTCCAATTATTTTTGGATATCCAATCTGCAATACCTGAAAACCAATCGTCCCAAAAGGCCATTTAAACCACTTCTTTTGCTTACTACTCCAGAATAAACTTACTTTTAAAAGCTTTTGTAACTAGAGTTTTTAGGAATCAATATATCAATTAACATAAGATATTTTCTTTTTTAATAATACAAAGAAATTATCCTTTCCACCTTTGCCACCACAAGCTGCGATGTCGAGTATTCTTAAATTTGCTTTGTTAATTGATGAAACTAACTCTCGTTTGGTGAAAAGATGATAATATCTCTCTGCGATAATTTTCTTGTTTTCATCAAACCAGTGCAAATATAGATCACCATGTCTCCAATGTAAATTCTTCAGTTTCTTAAAAGGTGAAAGAAAGAGATCAACTATCATTTTTCGCCTAGTATCTGATTTCCACCTCCTCCAACAAGATAATACGATATACCCATCATCTTTCAGTATACTTGATAATTGTTTGAGCGATAAGACAGTTTCAGATTTCTTCCGCAAATGATGAATTGTTGCAATAGATAAAATCATGCAAGCGACATTATTCTTTATACTAAGATATTTCATATCGTTATTCACTCTAAAATGATTACTGGGGGGGAGATCAATTGAGTTCGATAATAAATCGAAAGATAAATCCAATGCAATTAAGTCCAGTTCTGTTTCAGCAAAACGAAGTAGGTTTCTACTATTACCTGCGCCAACATCTACAAGTATACCTGAAGAGGGAAGGGGATGAAGAGAAGAAACCTTGTCCATATATGTTTGAAAATCTTTCCAAGGTTTTCGTTTTACCTTTTCATATCTTGTAGAGATTTTCTTATAAGCCTCTACTAACTCTTCATCACTACTTCTGTTAATATTTGGCAATGTATATAATTTAGATGAATGTAGTATTTCAAGTTTCTTCTATTTTTGGGACATTAAACAATGATTTTTATAGCCTCTAAAAAAACAAGTTTTGTGTTGAAGGCAAAAATGCTTATAAATATAAGCACATCTACCACATTAAAGCCCCACTGGTGAATCCTATGGTTTCAAAGTTCTTGATGCTATTCAAACCGTTTCAACGTTTTACTTTTGAAATAAAAAAGCCTGCCAGAAAACCTTCTTTTAAAAGAAAGTTAGCTTGGACCTTCGGAATCTTAGCCCTCTATTTGGCAATGCTAAATATTCCTATTTTCGGCATTCCAGATTCAGGTGGAACCGATC
This sequence comes from Candidatus Heimdallarchaeota archaeon, assembly GCA_019894795.1. GTDB lineage: Archaea > Asgardarchaeota > Heimdallarchaeia > Heimdallarchaeales > Heimdallarchaeaceae > UBA460. The sequence continues at coordinate 3,372 of JAGXNV010000219.1, forward strand.
CTTTCTTTGCCATGAGGGCAATATTAGCTTCTCAAAGAGGAAGCTTAGCAGAATTAGGTATAGGCCCTATTGTTACTGCGGGTTTGATTATGCAATTACTTGTTGGATCACAGATTATTAAAGTTGATTTCACGAATCCAGAAGAACGTGCCCTATACACCGGGACGCAAAAAAGCCTTGCTATATTGATGACGATATTCGAATCTTTGGCTTACATTCTAGGTGGAGCTTATGGCGAATTAGGTTTCCAGGGACAAATAATTGTATTGTTACAATTGGTAATTGCCGGTTTAACTATTCTTCTGATGGATGAAGTAATCCAAAAAGGGTATGGTCTAGGAAGCGGTATCAGTTTATTCATTGCGGCAAGTGTTTCATACAACATCTTTGATGGTATGTTCAGTTTGTCACAGGAAAGAGTAGGAGGATTCGATTGGTACAGAGGGTGTATTCTTGCTTTCTTTCAAGGGCTATTCAAACAGCCAGTTGATATTTTAACTCCTCTAAATAGACCTGGAAGAACACCTGATTTAATTGGGTTATTAGCGACGATAGTGGTTTTCGCCATGGTAATCTATGTAGATTCTATGAAGATAGAGATACCTGTACAACACAGTCAATATAAGATGCCAGCCAGATATCCAATAAAATTCCTCTATACTTCCAATATTCCCGTAATACTTGTGAGTGCTCTTTTTGCAAATATTTACTTCATTTCAAATCTAATGCACAATTCATGGAGCATGGTTTCAACGGGGTTCAAAGGATTCCTTGTCGACTTCTTTGGGAGATGGGATACGATAGAAGGCACGGATCAGCTAGCACCAGTATCGGGGCTAGCAGCTTTTACAACGGCACCGTATGGGCCAGAACAAATTTTAGAGCAACCGTGGCATGCATTAGTGTATTTACTATTAATGATTGCACTTTGTGGTATCTTCTCACGCATTTGGATTGACACGGCAGGTATGAGTTCCAAAAATGTTGCGAAACAATTACTAGATGCAAACATGCAAATACCTGGTTTCAGGCGTAATCCAAGGATAGTTGAAAGATATCTAGAGACTGTCTCTTATACACATCTGACGC
>JAGXNV010000220.1 GCA_019894795.1 Candidatus Heimdallarchaeota archaeon
TAAAGTATCTATAGCCAAGGAGCTTTTTCCTGAACCACTAGGACCAGTTATAACTACCAATTTTTCCTTAGGTATATCTAAATCGATATTTTTGAGATTATTCTTGGTCGCTCCTCGAACGTGTAGAAAATTAGCTGGATCAAGATTCCTGTCAAAGACTTCAGTTTTTTCTAGTGTAATCTCCTTTTTCTCATTTAGGAGAACGCTTCTTAATGCGTTTCCTGTATAGGAATTTTCAAGTAAAATTATTTCTTCTGGTGTCCCCTCTCCAACTAAGTAACCACCTTGATCTTCTCCTCCTTCAGGACCTAAATCAATTATGTGATCAGCTGTTTTTATGACATCAAGATTATGTTCAATAATTATAATGGTATTTCCTTTATCCACCAATCTTTGAAGTACTACTAGAAGTTTCTTAATATCCTCAAAAGAGAGTCCAGTTGTTGGTTCATCTAGTATATACAAAGTGTCTCCTGTAGCAGTTTTAGACAGTTCTCTAGAAAGCTTAATTCGTTGTGCTTCTCCACCACTCACAGTTGTTGATGGTTGACCTAGTCTTATATAATCCAACCCTACATCTGAAAGTGTTTGTAAAATTTTATTTATTTTAGGTTGATTTTCAAATACTTTCTTAGCTCTACTAACTGTCATATTCAGAACGTCTGCAATTGAGTGTTTGGCAAATTTTACTTTGAGTGTTTCATCATCATATCTTCTTCCTTTGCAAATCTCACACTCAACTTCTACATCAGGTAGTAAACTCATTTCTATCTTATTGTAACCATGACCTTTACAAGCTTCACATCTACCTTCTTTTGTGTTAAAGGTAAATCGAGTTTTTGTATATCCTCTTACTAATGCTTCGGGAAGTCTTGCATAGAGGTCTCTTATATGATCCAGAACTTTTGTATATGTTGCTGGATTTGATCTTGAACTTCTCCCTATTGGAGATTGATTTATTACAACCACTTTATCTAGATGTTCAATCCCTTCAAGTTTCTTGTATTTTCCTACTTGTTGTGTTCCGTTTAGTAATTTGTTTACTAAGATAGGGTAAAGTGTATCTTTTATCAGGGAAGATTTTCCTGATCCACTTACACCCGTTACGCCTATAAAACAACCTATAGGAAACTTAACACTAATTTTTTTAAGATTGTTGTGTTCAGCACCTTCTAACTCTAGAAATTTATCAGATATCCTTCTTTTTTGTGGAATAGGGATCTCATCTAACCCTAGAAGATATTTAGCTGTTAAGGAAGTTTTAGCCTCTTTCGCAGTAATGTTCTTTGGTTCTAATGAAAATAACACTTCCCCTCCTTCGTCACCTGCTAATGGTCCTAAATCGATTAAAATATCGGCATTGCGAAGTGTATCTTCATCATGTTCAACTACGATAACAGTATTTCCCCCATCTCTAAGAGTCATTAGAGAGTTCAGCAGTTTCTCATTATCCCTATTAGCTAATCCTATACTCGGTTCGTCAAGAATATAGTTAACTCCTTGAAGCTTTGAACCAATTTGAGTGGCTAATCTTGTTCTTTGTGCCTCTCCTCCACTTAATTCATTTGCTGCTCTATTTAATGTAATATAATGTAATCCTACTTCGATAAGAAAAGATAATCTGTTTTTAATTTCTTTTAGCAAAGGTCCAGCAATTATCTCTTCTTCTTGTGTTAATTTTACTTTCTTAAAAAAGTTAGAACATTTATCTATAGGCAATTGATTGAGCTCTGCCATATTTTTACCTTTAAAGAACACAGCCAAGCTCTCAGGTTTCAATCTTTTACCTTCACAGTCAGGACATGTTGAGAGTTCCATCAGTTTTTCTAACTGCTCTTTCCTCTTCAGAGAATTAATTCTATAATATCCTTCCATAGTTAAAGGAATAATTCCTTTCCAAGTAGTAAGATATTCACCCTTGCCTTGCCAAGTTGTAGTATCCCCTCCCCAAGACCATTTTAGTTTGTAAGTCTTTTTTCCAGATCCATAGAGAATTAGATCTTGCTGTTCTTCTGTTAAGTCTTTGAAAGGAGTGACGATATCAAATCCATTTTCCTTTGTTATTTGATTGAGATTCTTTACACTGATCCCGCTATAGGTTATATATTTCAAACTTTTAGTCGTTGTAGCTATAGCACCTTTTGCTATTGAGAGTTCTAGGTTAACAAATTTCTCTGGAACAATCTGAGGTATTTTTCCTAATCCTTTACATAGTTGACAAGCTCCAACTGGTGTATTGTATGAAAAATCTCTGGGATTAAACTCATTTACAGATAGACCACAGTTTGAACAAACCAGTTTAGTTGAGAAGGTTCTTATTCTCTTTTCCCCTATAATCTTCAATTTTCCTTTTGCTAAATCTAAAGCAAGGCTTATACTATCAGCAATACTGGGTTCATTTTTCCTCTCGCATAAATTCCTGTCTATAATTATTTCAATATCATGGGGAACATACCTTTCCAGTTTGATTTCCTCTTCATCAAGATTTACTTCTTTCCCATCTATGATGAGTCTGTTATATCCATCTTCTTTCCATTGATTGAGCTCTTTTCTGTATTCTCCTTTTCTTTTCTCGAACATGGGAGCTACTATTTTGATTTTTTCACCTTCAAATGATGCAAAGAGCTTTTCAATAATTTGATCAGATGGTTGAGCTTCTATAACTACTTTGCAATCAGGACAATGGGGAATACCTACTCTTGCAAAGAGCACTCTCATGTAATCATAAATTTCTGTTAATGTTCCAACGGTACTTCTTGGGTTACGTGAGATAGTCTTCTGATCAATAGAGATAGTTGGTCTTAACCCTTCTATGTGCTCAACATCAGGTCGATCAAAATTACCGATAAACTGTCTGGCATACGAAGATAGTGTTTCCATGTATCTTCTTTGAGCTTCCATGAAAATAGTATTGAAAGCTAAAGAACTTTTACCGGAACCACTGATTCCTGATATTACAACTAGTCTATTGTGAGGTATGTCAATAGATATATTTTTCAGATTATTCTCTTGAGCCCCCACAACTCTTATTGATTCTTTTGCCACCTTTAGCACCCAAAATATATGTCAGAGCTTATATCTCAACCCCCCGATTTCACTATATAAATGTGAAGTTTCATTGAAAATACAACTATTAAAAGAATAATATTTGAAGTTAATTTGGAACATTTTATCCTTATAGTTCAACAAATTCTTCTTCTAGAATATCCATGACAAGATCATCCCTATACTCACCAATGATAAATGAGGCTTGTCTTCTAACACCTACCTTCTTAAAACCAAGCTTTTCATAAATATGAACAGCATTAGCTGTAAATTCATAGACGTGGAGTTCGATTCTATGTAGATTCAAGATGTTAAATCCTATCTTAAGAATGCATCTTACTGCATCAGTTCCGTAACCTTTGTTATGATTTGCAGGATTGTGAATAGAAACACTTAGAGATGCTCCCCTGTTAATCATATTGATTCGTTTTAGAGCAACTGTTCCCAGGAATTCTTCTTTCACTTTGTGTATAATTGCAAATGTATAAGCCTCTCCCTTCTTAGCCTTCTGATTTACTTCATTGATCCATTGCTCTCTTTCAATGCTGGATGATGGGACGAATTTCCCTAAACTTACTCTTGTTTCATATGCATTCCAGTGTTCCATAATTGAAGGAAGATCACTCTCTTCTATTGCTCGTAAGAAGACTTTTTCTCCAAAGAAAGGTGAGGGTAAATCATAAACTGAAGTCATGATTAGATTTTTCTGTTATACTGTTAAAACCTTTGTCCTAGATTTCTACTAGAGCTCAAAGCTCATACTAAGGGGATAAATCACATATTCTCCTAGACCGACCAGAGTATTTTATTTTCTTTGCTTTATTTTCATCCTTATTGTGTCGGTTTTATTGATATTGATTTTCAATGGACTCGCTTCAAATTGATCGTTTGTACAACTAATCATATAATTGAACTGCTCATCCTTGGATTTCCACTTTAATTTTTCATTCTTTAATAGTGTCCAAACCAATACTAGTTCTTTATTTTCTCTCCACCAAGTTTTGTCATAAAGTGTAACTTCGATTATTGGATTTGCATCTTCAATATAACCGTCATAGTCCATTTGTCCGCTTTCCCAGTGGTCGTCATATTGTCCTATTAAATCTTCTTTTTGAAGTTCCGATTTCCCTTCTAGGTTAGTTTTTGGGGTATAGATATAGTAGGGATTCTTTCTTCCAGCAATAATTTTAAGTTGAAGAATGATACCACTCAAATTGATTTTTTCATCTGAAACCAAATCAATATAGATTTTATCTGGAACTTTCATGCTATCAAATATGAGCATTTTTGTTTAAATCTTTTGTCTAATATTTCAAACGCTTTAACCAGTTTGTCAATTCCTTTGTGGGGTCTCCACTGGCTCACAAAAAGGATATATGGAAATTGAACAGAATATTTATTGCTAAGCCCTGACC
>JAGXNV010000221.1 GCA_019894795.1 Candidatus Heimdallarchaeota archaeon
AGGTAGAACATAATTTATAGAACCATCTTTAATCCAACGTTGAAAGTCTTCTAAATAAACAGGTATTTCGGACCATTTCTCACAACAGCTACCACATTTAGTGCAATTATGCACATACTTCGGTTTCTCTTTGGTTGGTTTTTCTTCAGGAACTTCTACTTCAGGAACTTCTACTTCAGGAACTTCTACTTCAGGAACTTCCGCTTCAGGAACTTCTACTTCAGGAACTTCCGCTTCAGGAACTTCTACTTCAGGAACTTCCGCTTCAGGAACTTCCGCTTCAGGAACATTTTCTTTGTTCTTGTTTTCCTCGTTCATACTATCACTAAGCCAACTAAAAATGTTATAAAAAAAACTTTTCTCTCTTAACTAGAAAGAGATAGATAGATTAATCACCATAAATCTCTCGCTTTATAGTCTCAAAAATTCCATCTATTACATTGTACATATCGTCAGACTTGTCTATTGCTGAGATAGCTTCCCAATAATGACCACTATTTGGATATCTTTCCTTAAGATGACTCCAAGCGGTTTGATAATGTTCACGTAATAATTTATCAGCTTTACCTTTACTATTATCTAACAAATCTATTTTATTTACAACTAGGAAGAAAATGGCTTTCTCTCTTCTAGCTTTTCTTTCAGCTTTGACTACATCATCATCAAGAGTCATTAGAAAGTAATTTGACACCTGAGTTAGTGCATCTATCTGTATTTTTGCATCCTGAGTAGGGTCAATAATGAAAATTATTCCATTTGTTTTGTAATCAACGAGTGCTTTCTTCCAATAAGGCCATAAGCTCATGTCTCCTGGACAATCAACGGCTAAAACTTTGTAACTACGATATTTTTCAAGGCTAAATGCAGATTTATATGACTGACTTTTCAACCGAATTGTCTTTTCATGTACTTCAATATTAGTGGTTGGACTTATATCTTCAACAGATTCTCCCTTTAATCGTTTGATGAGAGTACTTTTTCCCACTCCAGTATTTCCCATAATTGTTATTGATAAATCTCTTGACAACATTTCTAACGATTCAAATAAGTGGTTCAAGCTATTTCAATTTTTCTTAAGTTTTCATGTGAATTATGATTAGAAATATTTGTTGAAAAATTAGTTTGTTATCAATAGTAACAGTTTTTCCTTAATAATAATACTAGTATAACTTTAAAATGAATTAATTAATGATTTTTTTAATAGGCTAATCCACAAATAAAACTTTAAATAATTACAACTAGCACGACGACCAACATAGAGAACGGTTTGTTTCCATAATGGCATCGATGGAAAATAGAAGGCGAAAAAAACCGGAATGGCCGGCTTTTATTAACCTGGATGAATACAAGATAGAAGCACCACAAGTCCACATTATCAAAGAAAGATGTAAGGAATGTGAGTGGTGTATGATTTATTGTCCAGAGCAAATTTTAGAAAAAGCAGACGAGATTAATGAAAAAGGGTACCATCCACCAAAATTAATTGATGGAAAAACTTTCGATGATTGCGCAGAGTGCCATTTTTGTGAACTTATATGCCCCGAATTTGCAATTTATGTAGTTAAACCAGAGGAAAAAGAAGGTAATAACGATGAGTAAAGAAGAATCAAGTTTCCCAGAGGTTGATACTGGAGTATATTTTACAACAGGCAATCACGCAGCTGCAGAAGGTGCTCTTGCTGTAGGTTGTAAATTTTTCGGAGGGTATCCAATTACTCCTAGCTCAGAGATAGCCGAACATATGTCAATACGTTTACCAAAAGTAAATGGACACTTTGTTCAATTTGAGGATGAAATAGCGTCAATCATCGCAATTTTAGGAGCGTCTTGGGGTGGAGTCAAGAGTATGACAGCGACATCAGGTCCAGGATATTCTCTCATGGTTGAGAATATTGGTCTTGGAATGATGACAGAAACACCGTGTGTTATAATTAATGTTCAGAGAGGAGGTCCTTCCACAGGATTACCTACTTTAGTTGGACAACAAGATATAATGCAAGTAAAATGGGGGTCTCATGGAGATTACGAACCAATCGCATTGTGTCCAAGCAGTGTGCAAGAATGTTTTGATTTAACTATTGAGGCTTTCAATTATGCTGAAAAGTACAGAATACCTGTAACCCTACTTATGGATGAAACACTTGGTCACATGAGTGAAAAACTCATAATCCCTGATAAAAGTAAAGTAAGCATTGTAAATAGGAAAAAACCAACTGATCCACCTGAAAAACACTTACCATACAAACCAGATGACGATATGATTCCTCCCATGGCTGTTGCAGGAGAAGGATATAAAGTTATGATGACTGGTTTAACTCATGATGAAAGAGGTTATCCGAGTTTAAATGTTGAAGCACAGGATAAACTGGTTCGACGAATCAATGATAAGATAAGATTAAACAAAGACAAGATTGTTAGAGTGGAAGAATATTTACTCGATGACGCAGAAATCGCTTTGATATCTTTTGGTTCAAGTGCAAGAGCCGCAAAAGGAACTGTAAATCGTGCAAGGAAGAAAGGTATCAAAATTGGACTTTTGAGGCTAATTACCATTTGGCCATTTCCAGATGAGAAAATATCTGCTTTAGCAGAGAAAGTAAAGAAAATTTACGTTCCTGAGATCAATTATGGTCAAGTAACTAGAGAAATTGAAAGAGCTGTTAAAGGAAAGACAGAAGTTCAAGGATTATTTTTACTAGGAGGAGCTATACATACTCCAAAACAAATACTAGAAGAAATCGAGAAGGGATTATAATGTCAGATGAAAAACATGAATTAAAGATATCACATGAACATCCTATGGATGGATATCTACGAGATGGAAGAATACCGCATATTTTCTGTCCAGGTTGTAGTTTAGGGTCAATTACAAACATTCTAATTGAAGCTATTTTAGAATCTGATTATGATCCAGATAAAGTAGCTATTGTTTCGGGAATAGGATGTACAGGAAGAATATCTGGTTATTTGAACTTTGATAGTTTTCACACAACACATGGAAGATCAATTCCTTTTGCTATCGGATTAGGCATTACTGATCCTGATAGGAAAGTTATAGTTGTCTCAGGAGATGGAGATTTATTCGCAATAGGTGGTAACCACATCATACATGCTGCAAGAAGAAATGCTGATATAACAGTGATATGTGTTAATAATTTCAATTATGGAATGACAGGTGGGCAAGCTGGTCCAACAACTTTTCCTGGACAAGTTCAAACTACCACACCTTATGGAGCAAAAGAGCAACCGTTCAATATCCCTGATTTGATGGCAACTTGTGGAGCTTCGTATGTAGCAAGATGGACAGCTTTAGATGTCAGAAGAGTTAAAGAGTCATTTTCAGAAGCTATAGCAAAACGAGGGTTTTCATTTGTTGAAGTTCTTGGAAGTTGTCCTACAACATTTGGACGACGAAATCAATTGGCAGAAGGAAAGAAAATTTTGGAATATTTCAAAGAGAGCACAATACTAAATCATGAAGCCGACACTAGAGACGTAGGTATCTACAAAGACTCACAGATAATTGTAGGAAAATTTATTGATAAAGAGGACAGACCATCTCTAATAGATAATTTACTCACAATTCAACGAGTGAGTCAAGCTTCAGAGAATAAAGGGTGATTATGATGGGTAGAATTGAAATACGTTTTGCAGGCTTTGGTGGCCAAGGTATAGGTCTCATGGGGAGACTTGTTGGTGAGGCTACAGGGTTATATGAGGAAGGTAAGAACTCAGTAATGACACAAAGCTATGGACCAGAAAGTAGAGGAGGAGCAAGTAGTACAGATGTCGTTATTGACACTGAAGATATTGATTATCCAAAGGCAACAGAATTAGATTACTTTGTTGTACTATCTGAAGAAGCCTATCATAAATATATTCCAAAATTGAAGAAAGGTGGCGTTCTTTTTGTAGAAGAAGATCTTGTCACAATAGATGATGCTGCAAAGAAAGCAAAGGAGATCTATAAGATCCCAGCAACAAAAATAGCTGAATCACTTGGTAGCAGATTATATGCAAATATCACTATGCTAGGGTTTGTGTGTGAAAATGCCAAAGGTTTGTTTTCCGAAGAAGCGATGCTTAAAGTGATGAAAACAAAAATCAAGGCGAGATATGTTGAAAAGAATCTTGAAGCTTTTCAAAAAGGAAAAGAGTATAAACCTAAGGATTAACGGAAAGTATTTGTCAAAACAGAGGAAATAGAAAATGGAAGAATTTGAACCGAACATAATTGGTTTCTTGTGCAATTGGTGTTCCTATGCTGGCGCAGATTTAGCGGGAACAAGTAGAATTCAATATCCACCCAATGTTAAGGTTATCAAGGTAATGTGTTCAGGGAGAATCAATCCTATGTATGTGATAAACGCACTACAACAAGGAGCTGATGGAGTGTTAATTGGAGGATGCCATCCAGGCGACTGTCACTATAACCAT
>JAGXNV010000222.1 GCA_019894795.1 Candidatus Heimdallarchaeota archaeon
ACCTGTGACAGTAACCACATAGCTGAGAGAGACACAAAGGACAAGCAGCAGGATGATCTTGTGCTTGAAATAAGGCATCAAAATTCCAATATTCCAACTCAACAATCGGTCCACGCATCTCTTGAAATCCATACGCTGCTAGCTTTTGCTTTACTTCATCAAGAAACTGCGCATATGGTTGTTTTCTACCAGGGTAGTAAGTGGGAGGAGCTACATCAAGATTATAAGCTCGTAATCTTGTTTTCTTCCATGATCCATCTCTAATCATATCAGGTGTTAAACGACTAACTTCTGTTGTTTCAATTATCTTAGTTTTGTTCTCTGAATAAGGGGTTTTAATTTTCAAAATTGAATCTTTTATGTCTTCAACAGTTGCTAGATTTCTTTGCAAAAGTTCCTTTCGATATTCAGTTACTTCTACTTCTTTACCAGATAATAAATCACTTAAGACACTTTGGATTTCTTTGCTAATCTCAACTTTCAAATCAAGCAAAGATAGTTTACCTTGGACAATCTGTAATAATCCTTGTTTTTTCAAATGTCCAATACCTGCATTCATTTCCTGTTTCTCACAATTGAGGACTTTAGCTAATTCATTGAAGTTAAGAGATTGATTCTCTTTCAATGCTGTAACTATTCGTCTCTCAATTAGACCATCTTTTGCGGCTAGTATTCCAGCTTCAGTTAGCTCGTATTTTTGATGAACGATTGCATTCCTTTCAACGAGTTCATTGAATACTAAGAATGAAAGAAAATGCTCTAATTTTCCGTGATCAAGTTGCATTTCTAATGCAAGGTCCTTAATTGATACTTCTTGACTAGAACTTATTTTCTTATACAATTTGATGGCTTCAGGTGGTAAAGCTATTTTTTTCTTTAAATTACTCATTATTTACCTCTCCTAACTGCATAGTTTAAAAAAATAATTACTGTTAACTTGTTTCGTTTGGGGTTTTCAGAAGAAGTTATTGAAATTCCAAGTCACGATACGCCCCATCAAGTTCTATGTCACCTAGTCTTGAAATTATATAAAAGTTTCTAAAAAGTTTGAAGAAAGGTAAAAACTGACTTTAAAACTAAAAATCAGGTTCAAAATCAGAGTCTTCTAAATCATCAAGATCTTCGTCATCTTCTTCGTCATCTGCAAAATCACTGTCTGCTAATTCTTCTTGATGTAAATCCAAGATTTCATTTATATCGTAAAGCTGATCTAAATCATCTTCACTAGATACTTCAATTAAAAGGACCCAACCATCACGGTAAGGGCTCTCATTTAGAAGTTCAGGAGATTGTCTTAATACTTCGTTAATCTCTTTTATTGTACCACCTATAGGAGACAGGATAACTAAGGTATCTTCAATTGAATCTATGGAAACTAATTCCGCCCCTTTTTCTATTAAATAACCTGTTTCAGGAAAAGTGATTGAAATAATGTCATCAAGAACACTTTGAGCATAATCTGTTATTCCAAGTTTGAATATACCCCTACCTGTATCTTTTAACCATACTGAAGTTGATTGATAAAGATACTCTTCTGGAAATCTAAAGTTGCGTTTCATTTCAGTCTAACAACTCGTTTTTATACTATTTTTGAAGTTTTCCTTATTTATGTCTTTTTCAAGCATATATACAATCAGAAACTAGGTTGGAAAATTTGAAGGATTATATTTGGGATTTCTGTGATATTATTAATAATTATATCTGGCTCAGCACTCTCTAATGGAAAACGATTAACCTCTGGATATTCGCTCAGAACAGCTATGGTCTTTACTCCAGCCTCTTTTCCGGCTATAATATCAGATATGAAATCACCAATCATTGCAGTTTTTGCTTTATCTACATCTAATTTTTTCAAAGCTAATAAAAGTTGGTCAGGAGAAGGTTTTGTTAGTTTAACATCATTTCGTGTATAAATACAGTCAAATTTGTTGTAGATTTCAGGATAAGATTTCTTCAGTGCTCGAGTAGTAATCCTGGAAGCAGATGTAACTAAAGCCAATTTAAATCCTTGATCTTTAAGAAACTTCAGAGTATCAGTTACACCCTCGAGAGGAACAATTCTGAATTTCGTTCTAGATATAAACATGAAAACTAAACGGAACACTACTCTAAAAGTTTGAAAACGACTTAGACCACAAACTGAGCAGACCTGGATTATACCTTTCAGCATCAAAGCGTTTGTTTTACCTCCATGAACTAGAATAAGTGAGGAACTCTTTTCTTCAATTGCTTTTCTATCATAATTAGAATTAATGGATGATATTACTTCTTCCAATGGATCAATCCATCTGGCTTTTAAACTAATGATAACACCATCCATATCAAATAATAGTGCATACTCATTCCAGCTGGATTGTTCATTCATTTTGCTCAATGAATTATATCTGAAAGACCTTTTATGTTTACGTATTCCAACTATCTTAAGCGTTTTCTGAGTAAGAAACTACTATCAACTAGTTCAAATAGTTTTGATAAAGTTTCTTCAACAGGAGATTTATTGAAATATTCTAGAGACACGCTGATGGTTACTTCCTTGTAATCCTTGATGAATTTGTACAGTTTTTGGCTAAAACTATCCAATTTCAAAGTATCTTTCTCTTTAATAGGGTTAACAGATAGCGGGTACAAAGTCCAAATGAAAAGATCTTCAGAAAGTCTGTCAATGATAACTCTTGAAGCTTGTTCAAACACATCTGTAATACCATCCCATTGTTCGCCTAGTGTCCCTTGGAACTTCTTATTGAACCATTTATTGAAACTAGCTATTCCTTCTTCTACATCAATAGAGATATCCCCAGTGCTAAAGAGATAAGTAGTTAAATCTTCAGTTGATGCTGAAGTTACACAGAATTGACCATAATCGATTTTACGAACTGCTTGAGCTTCACCACCACTGATTTCTCCACCCATGCCTGAAACTGCTTGTAAGAAGCCCGATACTAGGGATGAATCAACAGTCATGGCTCCTCCAAGATCCCATTCGTAAAGTGGAAGTCCAGTCTCATTGTGAACAACAATAACTTTTCTCAAGGAAAGAACACTTGTAAGAATTTTTGATATCTTATCTAAGTATCGCTTTTTACTTGCGCTTTTTCTTTGTCTTCTGGGTCTTATAGCAGCAAAGTAAACAGTTAATGAAATGAATAAGATAGCTGTTAGCGCTAAGCCTACAATCATATATACTGTAAATTCTTGGAATAAGTAAGGTAAGAGAGTAGCAAAATCTGGTGAGATAGGATATAGACCAGGATTGTTGCTAATAGTCTGAGACTCTATAATTGCCCCATTTGTCGGAGTGTAAGTGACTGTATAGTAAATTTCCCCTACCATCCATGGAATATATATTTCTTCAGATAACCCTGTGTAATCACTCCCTATTTCCACTTGTATTGAATGAGTTACCCTTGTTCCATTTGCGAAGACAAATGTATATTCGATTGTAACAAAATCTCCTACAGGTGATGGTACATATTTGATATCAACTAATGATAAAGCTTGAATATCTGCTGAGGATAAATTCGCTAAAGTTATTTGAAATTGTATAGTATTCAATTGTTGGACTGTACCAACTATTTCCACATCAATATCATAAGTTACTTTTTCAAAAACACTAATGGTTACAATCCAGGATTGAATTTCATAGCCATGCTTGGAAAAAACAAGTTCTATGGTGAAATTCTTCCCAGCTATCAGAGATTCATCAAATGTCACAGTTATTACATAATGATCTGTTCTTTGAGAATAGGTAATAGTAAGTATTTCAGCTGAAGTACCATTAATAATATTATAAGCCATGTCTGCACCTGTAATGAGAGTATCTTCTGCTTCATAGATAATTATAAACTCACTATCTTCATCAGCATAAATGGTATCTAAAACCTGAGAAGAAGAATCAATTGCTGTCGGATGAATATCAATAGTTATTGTTATTATCCAAGTTTGGTTCTCATAACCATGTTTATAGAAAGTGAGCTCTATCTGATAAATCTTGACTGGTTCAATACTACTGTTAATGTAAACATAAACAATATATGCATCAAATGTTGGAGTTAAAACAACATCTGAGATTTCGGTTGAGTTACCATCAAGTAGAACATAACTAAGTTCAGCACCACCAATGAAAACATTTTCAACTGTCTCATAGATGATTGTGAATGCACCATCTTCATCAGTATAAACAGATTCTACATCGTCAGAAGAAGGATCAATAGCTGTGGGATGAATATCAATAGTTATTGTTATTGTCCAAGTTTGGTTCTCATAACCATGTTTATAGAAAGTGAGATTTATCTGATAACTCTTAACAGGTACAATACTACTGTTAATGTAAACATATACAACATAAGCATCAACTACTTGAGTCAAGACAACATCGAAGATTTCGGATGAGGTACCATTAAGCAAGACATAACTAAGT
>JAGXNV010000223.1 GCA_019894795.1 Candidatus Heimdallarchaeota archaeon
CATCTAAGTAGCACGTCTAATCTTCTTCTTCTTCTTCTAAAAAATAGATAACTTATTCAGTTTCAATTACCTCCCCAATAACTATATAAATTCAAAATTCCAACTTTTTGAGATTGGTGATTCAAATGTCTGAAGAGGAGATTAAGCAACTTGAAAACTTAATTCTTTACCATAAACGAAAATATTACGATGGTGAGCCTGAAATTTCTGACGTTGAATATGATAGCATTGAAGATAAACTTAGAGGAATAAATCCTAATAATCCTGTTTTATTTATCGTTGGAACCAGTTCAGGTGGGAGTATATCTCATGATCCCCCTATGCTCTCATGTAAAAAAGCCAAAACAGTAGAGGAAATCATTTCTTGGGCAAAAAATCGTCCTCTAATGACCGGATACAAAATTGATGGTCTCTCACTTAAATTGGTTTATCAAGATACAAAGCTCATTCAAGCAGCTACTCGAGGCTCTGGAATTAAAGGTGATGATGTTACTCTCAATATTCTGAAAATTCAAGCTATACCTAAAACAGTTCCTTTTGAAAAGAGAGTAGAAATAAGAGGCGAACTCTACATGAGAATCTCCGAATTTAACAGGATAAACGATGTTTTAGCTGATGATGAAAAATATAGTAATCCAAGGAACCTTGCAGCTGGAACAGCTAAACAAAAAGATGCACGAATGATGGATGAAAGAACACTTAATTTCATGGCTTTTGAAATACTTGGTTGGAATGACAATGCAACCATAGACGAAAAAGCTTCTGTTTTAAAATCTTGGCAATTTGAAACCTCAGATATTCTCAAACTTAGCACTCCTGATTTTGAAGAAATATCTACTGTTTTTAATAAAATTGAATCTGAAAGAGACAGTCTAGACTTTGAAATTGACGGTCTTGTCTTCAAATATAATTTAGCTGCTGATAGAGAAGCTGTTGGAGCTACAGATCATCATTCTCGCTGGCAAATAGCTCTGAAATTTGAGAGCAAAGGAAAATCTACAAAACTGAACGCTATTACTTGGCAAGTTGGAAGAACATCTGTCTTAACTCCTGTTGCAGAATTAGAACCTGTTGAAGTTTCTGGTGCAGTAATTAGTAGAGCTTCAATGCACAATGCTGATTTCCTGATTAACCTTGGTGCTAAACCTGGTGATTTTGTTTACGTTGAAAGATCCGGCGAGGTAATCCCTAAAATTATTAGTGTTACTGCAAAGAATTCAACAGGAGAGGTGATTCTACCTGATCAATGCCCATCTTGTGGAGCTAAAACAGTGAAATCAGGCGTAAATCTTCTCTGCACGGGAGATTCATGTAGAGGCAAAGATATACAACAAATTAGTTCTTGGATACGAAAAACAGTCATTGACGGAATAGGAAGTCAAAGTTTAGAGAAACTCTACGACTCAGGGCTAGTTAAACACTATTCTGACCTTTATGCGCTTACAGAGGACCAATTAGTCAAACTATTAGGTAAAAATGGTTCAAAAATATTAACTTCAATTAATGGTACAAGAGATCTACCTTTTAGAACATTTCTAGCAGGATTGGGGATTGAAAAATTAGGCACAACAATGGGTAAGAAACTAGCTCAATCTTTTAGCAGTCTAGATGAACTTAAAGAAGCTTCTATGGATAAATTGATGCAATTAGAAGGGATTTCTGATATAACTGCTAAGTTTATCCATGATAGCATCAGACAAACTGAAAGATATGACAATCTGTTCAAATTTGGTTTGAAAATTATCTACCCTAAAAATAAACCTGCTTCCATGACACCAAAAAAAGGTCAAAAAGATTTAGCTTCTTATCTAGGTATCGTCACTCAAAAACAAATAAAAATATATGTTACAGGATCAGTTGAAGGATCTTCAAAACAAGAATTAAGAGATTTGATTGAAGATAAAGGTATAGAATGGGGTTCTGGAGTCTCCAAGAGCTTAGATTATTTAGTTTTAGCTGAGAATGCAGGTCAAGCGAAACAAAAACAAGCAGAATCACTAGGTGTGAAGACGATAAGTTGGAAGGAATTTAAAGAGAATTTTATAGATTAGAGATCTCTGCTTAATTAGAAAATCAATTCTATCTTCTTATTTTTTTACTTTTTATTTCGAATATTAAAATTTAATAAAATCATATTTTTAGAGAAATCGTTAATCCATCTCTCAAAGGTAAAATCAAGGAAATAACTCTCTTATCTGAAAATGCTAATCTATTGTACTCTCTTACTCCTTTTGACTGATAATCTTTCTTTCTTTTTCTAGCTACTTTCCCATACCATAGTGTATTGTCAGTTATCAGTACTCCTCCTTTCTTTAGCTTTGGTATAGATTTTCTAAAAACCTCAGGGTAATCTTCCTTTTCTACATCATTAAAGATAATGTCAAATTCTCCTTCTAATTCATCTAAAATCTTTAGTGCGTTCCCTAATTTGAAGTTGATCTTTGTTCTAGTTTTAGCTTTCTCAAAATTTTTTTGCGCAAGTTTTTCATTATGTTCTTCAAAATCTGTACAAGTTATTTCTGTTTGTACATCCATTCCTTCTGAAAACCATATAGCTGAATAACCAAAACCTGATCCTAATTCAAGAATTCTTTCTGCCTTCAATATGTGAGCATACTGGTTGAGAAGTTTCCCAACCAGAGGTCCAATAATTGGGAAATCAATTTCTTTTGCATAATCCTCAATTTCTTTAAAAATCAATGAGCGATTTTCAAGAAGATTGTTCATATACTTTTCAACTCTTAAATTAGTAATTTGCATAGATTACAATCTCCTTGGATAATAAAAAATCTAACTTCTAACAAAAAATTTTTTTTGGTAGCAGAAATATATTTATATTGTAATTTAAGAACATTAACTCGATAAAACAATGACTTTTGAAGATATTATAATACCTGGAGAAATAGTCATAGTCAATGGAGAAAAAGCTGAAAAAGACATTTTCGTTTTCGCTCTTAGTACTTGCCAGTGGTGTAGAAAGGGGAAACAATGGTTATCTGACAATAATTACGGTTATAAATTTGTAGATGTTGATTTGCTTCCAATCGAAGAAAAACGAAATTTAAAGAAACAGCTGATGGAATTTTTTGATGCTACAATTCGTTATCCTTTCATCGTTGTAGATGGAAAAGATTTCTATGCAGGTTACAATCCTGAAAACTGGGTTCCACTACTAGAATAGTTGGTGAAAGAAATGAAGAAAGAAAAATCTGTAGAAGACGTTCATGCTTATGTAAAACAGGTAGCTGAAAAAAGAGGGTGGACACTAAATCCAAATACTGATGGGACTTTAGATATGTTAGTAGATGGATTGAGGGTATATTTCAATAGAATTGGATATTTCAACTGTCCATGTAGAGATTCTTTCGAAGATATGAAAATAGATCGCGATATCTGTTGTCCTTGTGATTACGCTCAACCTGATATAGACGAATTTGGTCGATGTTATTGCGCACTCTTTTTTGGTCCAAAATATGATTTTTCAAAACCTGTAGAGATGATTTCTGAAAGAAGAATTGAACCTGATTGGTAATTCTACTATATTTCAGAAATTATTGCTCTTCAAAGATAGAATACTCAATCTTTCGTTCAAATTTTTATTACAAATAGAGAAAATTAATAAAGTCCCTATAATTTTTAGCATAGAGTAAGATGGATAACATAGGTTCTTTTGAAAGTAAACCATTTAGACGTTTCATGAATCAAGAAGTAGTGGAAATGTCTCGTTTCAGATATTATATTTTTGGTGTGGCTGAATTAGATGTTACTAAAGCTAGAAAGATTCTAAGGGAATACAAAGAAAAAACAGGTGAGACTATTTCTTTTTCAGCATGGATAACAAAATGTGTTGCTCAGGCTATAAGTGACAACAAAATAGTTCACTCTATGAAAAGGAGAAGAAAATTAATTATTTTTGATGATGTTGATATCCAAATACCTATAGAAAAAATAATTGATGGGAGAACTTACCCATCCTTGCTAGTCGTAAGAAAAGCTAATGAACAAAGTGTTTTAGATATTCATGAGCAGATCAGAGGTAAACAAGAAGAAGATTCAGATGAGGTTTCAAGCGAAGTTTCAAGAAGGAAGTTTAAGATACTTTATAAATTTCCCAAGTTCATGAGAAGAAGGATTTTTTGGAATAGATTGCAAAAGAACCCATTTATGTTAAAGAGGTTAAGTGGGACGTGTCAGATTGTTTCAATAGGGATGTTTGGTCCTGGAAGAAAAGGATGGGGTACAAATGTTGGTTTCCTACCAATTCACATTGTTCTAGGTGGGATTTCTGATCAACCTCGTTACGAAGGTGACAAACTTGTTAAGAGAGAAATATTGAGTTTAATGATAAAATTAGACCATGTCACCATTGATGGAGGACCTGCAACTCGTTTTG
>JAGXNV010000224.1 GCA_019894795.1 Candidatus Heimdallarchaeota archaeon
TGAGAAATTGCTTTTTGAACAATTCCATTATCATCAAAAGCTGAACTTCCAGCTTCATCTTTCTGAGATGGAATTCCAAATAACATAATTGCCGGAATTCCTAAATCTATTATTGATGCAACTTCATCGTTGACATCGCCTAATGGCAGTCTTTCTATTTCTGACATTGATTCAACTTTGATTCTTGTTTTAAGATCTTCTTGAACTAAAGCTAGAGCATGATAAATTGATTGAGTTCTTTTCCATGGAATCTCACCAAGGTTTAATAATCTCCATTCTCGGGACATTTTACCATCATTACGGAAAAATTATTTCGTTTCCCATGCCACCTCATTTGTGAGGAAGAACAAGATTATACCGGAATCATCAACAAATAATAAACGTTCGAAGCTCGTATAGGTTTGTGTTCCATTAATATCTAAATCAGCTAAGAAAGAGACAGTAACCATATATTCAAGTGTTAATGGTTCGAAATTTGTATAGATTGTTTCAATAGTCTCATTTATTGAAGGATAATTAGGTTGAGAGATGTAATGTGAGTTCCAATCATCGAGCATGTACATATAAGCGAGCATTGTTCCGTTCGAGCCACTAAAAAGCTCCATATATGTATTTTTAGCTTCATCAACTGTGGGTATTGCAGTTATTACCATGTCCAGTATGAAGAGATGAATTTCCTTACTGAAGCCTGTGTAGACATCCATACTGTAATTACTCATAAATTCATTTTCTGTTAAAATAAGTTCAGAAATATTATTTATATTTGCAAGTTGAGGTGCTGCAAAAATATCTGCAAAAATATCTTCCCAAAGATCTGGAGAGCTACCGTTAACATTTTTCATATTTTCTATGATATCCGCACTAAGAGCATCTCCAGGTATAGATTCGAAATTCATTGTACTTTGAAACTGTGTTAATGGGGGAGGAGCTGTGCTCAAAGAAATGAGTATAATGGGTAATCCTAAAAGACAAAAGCCTATTAGTAAAATAAAGCTATTGTACACAGTGTTAGACATATTTGTAAACTGGTAGGTGAAATATAAAAAAGTATTCTTTTAATTTAAACAAAAAAGAAGAAAGAAGAAGAAAAGGAATTATTTCTTTTTAGTTTTTGAAACTATCAGATTCATCGGAAGCACAATGGCAAAACAACCTACAGTTGCAATTGCGAAGAAAATACCTGGGTTAAAGTAAATTTTAAAGTCACCCATGTAATTATCTGTCCATGTATCTCCATTTGTTGAAAATGAGAAAGCAATTTCTGGGCGTCCTCCTCCAAATTGTGTTCCCTCAGTTAATTCAAAAGCTACAAATAATTGACCTTCATATAGAGATAGTGATGGTGATTTCCTAGTGTATCCTTCAGCTAGTGCTTTAACAATAGTATGATAAGTAATTGTGTTAGGATCAGCTAGATCGCTTATATATGCTCCCCAAAGGATGTACTCAGCAAATGTGATATTTTGAGTTATGTCATAAACATCAAGGATAAGATCATGAGCTACAACAAAGAAACCATCGTTCCAGGCAACGACAGTTGGTTCAAATGTATCAACTAGACCATAAGGAGATGTAAAAAGTGCACTTGTTGTTAATGAAGTTCCTGAGGTTGTGTAAGTTAGCCTTACAAATTTCTCATCTAATTCATTTTCATAGGTAGAAACAATGTAAACATTATTTTCATGACTATAAAAATCAAAATCATCACCATAATAATCTACACTTGCTGTTTCTGATTTAACTGCAAGTGATAGTGGATCGATTGATAGGGTTTCAGTAAACTTTATAGTTCCTGCTGGGTTGATTTTGTAACTGTAAGCTACAAATAAATCTGATGCAAGATTAGTTGCTCCAAACCCTAAGAAGTAATCGAAAGTTACTGTGCTATTGTGCACCCATTGCAATTCTTCCCATGTCCTCCCATTATCTTCAGAAAATGTTGCAAATATAGCTAAATTGCCTGAAGTTGTGTCCTCAGCTGCTATAAACACATAAGAACGGGAGATAAAATACACCAAATCTGTTTGATTGGATGCTATCGAACGTCCTTCATAGACAAAATCCCATGTAGTAATTAGCGTATCATCTGATTCGACAGTTTGAAACTCGGTTGGAGTTCGTCTGCATATGCGAGATTTCAAATCTTCTTCTATAACCCTGTCATTTGAAATTGTGTCATATTTGTAGATTAGAACATATTCTTCATTATTTCCAGCATCGAGATGGGGCATATAATCAGTATAGAAAACTACTCCATATGTAGATTGAGGAAATGATGAAAATAGAATAAATCCTATAATAAGCATAAATAACCATTTTTTACTAAATTTCATATGAGGACTCCTAGTTTTTTCTCTTTGCACAACTTTGTTGAGGAATATATAAACTTTACCAACAACGAACACAAGTCTTTCAAATCATCTAATTAGCAATAAGGTTTTCTGAGAATTGTAAACTATTCCTAATTGCTCTTAACTCAGTAATTCCTTCACCAGAGAGATTATTCTCAGTACAAGAAATATCAAACAATAAAAGGAAAGTACCTACATTCAAAGCCATAAGCTCGAAAATGCCTTTTACTCTATCTCTTTCATTTCTCCATTGACCTTTTAGGAAATGAGCTTCACATTCATCAAATGCTTCAACACTATAATCAGTTACTCTCATGATATCTCCTTTATAGTACTTCAGACTCAATCGCATTCTGAGTTCAGTGAGATACTCTAAAGATAAACAATTTGGAGTGTAAGGTTGCCAATAGATGAAAAACAATCTATTTGTTCGGTATTTAATGAATGGTACGAAAGTTGTATAGTCTAATCCTTCAATTAAGTGAGGTATATAGGACGCTGGAAACTCAATTTTTCCGATAAAACTAATATTGGTAGTCTTTCTTTTATTGATGAGATCCAATTCAATTCCTATCATTATGTGACCAATGATACAGACACTCATATAGATTTGGATTAAACACCGCTTTAAGGCGTTTACAAGTGGAAACATTGATAAGTATCTGAAAAAACAAGAAAAAAAATCTTAGACATTATCTTTTTTCAAAAGGATTTTTGTATCTTTTTAGAAGCAATGCATTAATCACAACTGAGACAGAAGACATTGCCATAGCTAATCCAGCAATTTCAGCAGGAATAGGAACTTTGAACAAAACAAAACTTAAACCAGCTGCTAAGGGAATGCCAATAGTATTATAGATTAAAGCCCAGAAAAGACCCATTTTAACCCTTCTAATAGTTTTTTGACTTAAATCAATAGCTGTGACAACATCGCGAAGATCATCTTTGATGAGAACTATATCCCCAGCTTCAATAGCTACATCAGTTCCTGCCCCCATTGCTACACCAACATCTGCTTGAGCTAAAGCAGGAGCATCGTTAACACCGTCACCAACGAATAGAACTTTCATATTTTTTTCTTGATATGTTTTAACAATATTGACTTTGTCTTCAGGCAAAACTTCAGCGTGTACTTCAGTAATTCCTACTTCATTAGCAATTGCTTTTACTGCTCTTTCATTATCTCCACTCACCATAACTGTAGTTAAACCCATTTTATTTAGTAATTCAATAGCTTCTTTCGAAGAATCTTTTATCGTATCAGCAACAGATATTATTCCAATAGGTGTTCTATCACGAAAAACAATCATTACAGTATTTCCTTCATTCTCGAGGTTCTCCATTTTATTATTAATTGAGCTAGGAATAGTAGATGTAAGCTCTGTAGCTAATTTTCTATTTCCAATTGAAAAATCACGATCACCAATAGTTGCTTCAATGCCTTTTCCTGGAAAAGCGTTAAATGATTCTATCTTTAAGATTTTGAGATTCATCTCTTCAGCTTTAGAAATTATTGCCTTAGCTAAAGAATGCTCGGAACCTTTTTCTAGAGAAGCAGCAATCTGTAGTAATTCCTTTTCAGATAAACTTTCTTCAATAGATATAATACTTGTAACTTCAGGTAAGCCTTTTGTTATTGTTCCAGTTTTATCAAAAAGAACAACGTCAACTTGTCTGGCTATTTCTAGAGCTTCGCCAGTTCTAATCAATATCCCATTTTGAGCTCCAAGTCCTGTACCTACCATAATAGCTGTTGGAGTTGCCAACCCCAGAGCACAAGGGCAAGAAATAACTAATACTGCAATTGCTGTTAGGAACGCAAGTAAAAATATACTGTATCCATCAGGTAAGGTGAGTGAAATCAACTCAAAACTATAAAGCGAGAACCATAAAATAAAGGAAAGAATTGAGATGATAATTACTACAGGAACAAATAGAGAAGATATACGATCTGCTAAACGTTGAATAGGTATTTTTGAAGTTTGTGCATCTTCAACCATTTTGATAATTTTATTCAAAGTAGTGTCC
>JAGXNV010000225.1 GCA_019894795.1 Candidatus Heimdallarchaeota archaeon
TCTCCAATGCACGTCTGATCCAAATCTAATTCTATGAGCTCAGTAAGTTTGAAAAGTTTAGATAGTGATTTTGCACATTTCACCGCCCCTGGAAAACCACGAATTTCATGTAGCAAAGGAGTGTAAGGTTTCATATTGCCCATTAAGGCTTCAATCGACATAGCACATGCAATCTCTGCCTGTTTCATAAACCTTAATGCATCATAAAGAAAAATTGCACTCATAGCTGTTAGGAGATTAGAACCATTGATGGCAGCTAGACCATCTCTAGCTTGTAAACCAGGTATTTCAATTCCTGCTTTGTCCATAGCCTCTTTGCCATCAAGCAGTTCTCCTTTATAGTAAGCTCGTCCTTCACCCATCAACAATAGAGCTATTTGAGACATAGGAGCCAAATCACCAGAAGCACCAACAGATCCTTTTTGAC
The DNA here is from genome assembly GCA_019894795.1 of Candidatus Heimdallarchaeota archaeon. Taxonomy (GTDB): domain Archaea; phylum Asgardarchaeota; class Heimdallarchaeia; order Heimdallarchaeales; family Heimdallarchaeaceae; genus UBA460. Next base: position 428 of record JAGXNV010000225.1, read on the forward strand.
ACACAAAAGGAGTTACACCCTTATTTAGCATTTCAACAAATGTCTCAGCAATTATCGGTCTGTTTCCTGAATTTCCATGAGCTAATACATTTATTCTTCCAAGCATTGCTCCTCTTACATATTCTATTGGTGCTGGATCACCTATCCCTGCAGCATGGTTGTAAATCAAATATTTCTGAAATAGTCCTACTTCCTCATCTGTTAGTACAACTTCAGAAAACTCACCAATCCCAGTATTTACTCCATACATAATTTCTCCTGCAGCAATTTTCTCTTCCAACATTGCTCGACATTTTTTCATTCTTTCCATTGCATCTGGGTGCAATTCGACTTTTTCGTTATGTCTAGCAACATTTACAACATCTTCAATTGTTAATCCTGAACCTTTTATTACGTAGGTCATATTTTAATCCCTTACTTTAATTTAGAAAGACGATAAGCCTTCCATATAAAATTTTTGTCCATTGTATTTGGAAAAATACTAATGTACTCTATACGTAGGATTTACGCGCTAACTTTTGTTGCTTCTTAACTGTTAGAAAGCGCAATGGATAAATATAGCGCAACAAAAAGAGAATTAGATACCGATGGGGAATGAAACTATCATCTTAGATGGAAAGACTCTAACTATTAATGACTTGATTAAAGTTACACGATTTGAAAAAGGCGTCAAAATCAGTGATGAAGGAAAGGTAAAAATTGAAGAAGCTAGAAAAATCATTGAAGATAAATTAGAGAAAAACGAGACTATTTATGGTATTTCAACTGGTTTTGGAAAGCTTGCTAACACTATAATATCCCCATCACAAAGAGAGACACTTCAGAAAAATCTAATAAAATCCCACAGTATTGGTTTTGGTCCTTATCTTCCAGATGAGATAGTTTTAGGTGCAATGGTCATTGAACTTAATTCATTTTGTAAAGGTGGAAGTGGGATTCGTTATGAAACTGCAAAAATGCTAGAAAAACTAATCAATTCAAGAGTTATACCCTTAGTTCCCAGTATAGGTTCACTAGGAGCTAGTGGAGATCTTTCACCTCTTGCATATATAGCAAGAATTCTCATAGGAGAAGGTGAGGCAAAATATGAAAACGAGGTTCTAAAGAGTTCTGATATTCTTTCAAAACTCAGTTTATTTCCAATTGTGCTACACGCAAAAGAAGGCATATCACTAATAAATGGAACTCATGTGCTAACTTCATATGCAGCTCATACTGTTCTTGATTCATTAAATATTCTAAGAAATTCTGTTATAGCTGTAGGATTAACATTAGAAGCATTTGACGGAAATGTCGAAGCATTTTCTTCATTTATCATGAATCTTCGCCCTCATAACGGTCAGATGAAATTTGCTAAAGCCATTCTTGATATTCTTATTGGAAGCGATTTGCTTAGTAAACAACCTAAGAGAATTCAGGATCCATATTCGATAAGATGTTCACCTCAAGTTCATGGAGCAATTCTAGATGCTGTTGAACACGGTAAGAATTTAGTAGAGATAGAAATTAATTCAACAACTGATAACCCTCTGATAAACTTAGAAACTTCAGACGTAGTATCAGGTGGGAACTTCCATGGAGAACCGATTGGACTTGCGATGGATTACTTAGCCATTGCCATGACCGAATTAGGTAACATCTCTGAAAGACGGGTTAATTTATTATTGGACTCAACTATATCTGGTCTTCCATCCTTTTTGTCAAAGAACCCAGGTTTGAACTCTGGTTTAATGATGATACAATATGCAGCTGCAGCATTATCAGGTGAAAATAAAATTCTTGCTTCCCCAGCATCCATAGACAATACTTCAGTGTCTGCAAACCAAGAGGATCATGTTTCAATGGGGTTAACTGCGAGTAAAAAAGCATACCAATTAGTAAAGAATGTTACAAATATGATCAGTATTGAGATTTATACAGCTTGCCAAGGAATAGAATTTCTCGAAAATAAAAAATTATCAAATGTTCTAAAAAATATTTATGAATACATTCGTAAACAAATTCCCCCATTAGGAGAAGATAAATTATTTGATAAAGAAGTGTACTGGATAGCAGAGAAGATTGAAGATAGATCATTAGCTAATATTGCAGAACAAGAAATGGGAGAAATCTTTGGTGATATCCGGTGAAAATAGCTATTGTTGGAGACATTCATGGATCTTTTAACAACTTGAGAAGGCTTCTTCCAAGAATTAAGAAGACAAAAGCACTATTTGTTACTGGAGACATCGCAAATACAATTTCTTACCCATTAATTGTGAAATCAATCCTTGAGGGTCAAACAATTTCACGAGAAAAATATACAGATTTAGTTTATGGAAAATACAAAGAAAAATTCACCGAATTTCAAATAAAATCTGCCATGAAATTTCTCAAATTGGTATCAAAACTAGAATTACCTGTTTTCTTTACGCATGGAAATAGTGATGCTAAAGAGGTAAGAGAAGTATTCATTTCACAATCCAAAGATAATGCTAATCTTCACTATCTAGAAAACTCGATTGTTAAATATGATGATATGTTAATTGTGGGGTACGGCTATTGTTCACCTGCTGTTTATAGAAAAGCTTTGCAAACACCTGGAGAAAAGAAAGAAGACGAAATTGTAAAAGATCTAGAGAATTTAGAATCTCAGCTAACTAACTTCAAGTTGAAATCAAATTACACAAAAATAGGTTTATTTCACGAACCTCCTTATAATACAAAAACAGACTATATTCCGCATTCAAAAATTCATGGAGGTAGTCAGAGTATTCTAAATCACATCAACCGTGTAAAATACAACTTTATTTTCACAGGACATGTCCATGAATCGCAAGGTTATGAAAATAAAAATGGGACAATAATGATAAATCCTGGAGCACTAGTAAATGCTCAATGGTCAATAGCTGATCTGGAAAAAGGAAATGTACACCTTAACAAACTGTTCTCTCCTTTAAGTATGAAAAGATTGATCTACAATTCTCGTACTCGTTTCAAGTAATAGAATAATAGAACGTGATAACTTACCACAAAATTAATAAGGACTTGTTTTTACTCAAAAATAGTTAATTTGAATTGAGTGAGACATATGATTCCTATCGTTGATGTTGATATTAAAGAAAAAGAAGTGCAAGCAGTTCAGGAAGTGGTTAAGAGCAAGCATCTAGTAGAAGGAAAACATGCTAGGGCTTTTGAGCAAAAATTCTCTGAGTTTACAGGAACAAAATACGTTTCAACAGTAGTTAATGGAACTTGTGCATTGCATTTAGCTTTAGCTGCATTAGGTATTGGTCCCAAGGATGAAGTACTAACAACCCCCTACACATTCGTTGCTTCATCAAATTCTATCCTCTTCACAGGGGCAATTCCAATATTCGTAGATATAGATCCTGAGACATATAACATAGATCCAGAAAAAATCGAGGATAGTATAACAGAAAAAACAAGAGCTGTAATGCCAGTCCATATATTTGGCAATCCTTGTGATATGCGTGCAATAAAAGACATAGCTGAAGACAGGAATATTTTGGTAATAGAAGACTGTGCTCAAGCACATGGAGCAGCAATTGAGGGGAAACATGTTGGTAATTTCAGTGATGTAGCAGGATATTCATTTTATGGGACAAAGAATCTTATTGGAGGAGAAGGAGGGGCAATTTCTACAAACAATGAAGAATTATTTGAAAAAATCAAGAGTATTAAGAACCATGGTAGAAGCCCAGCTGGAGGTTATGCACATTATTTGATTGGGTATAATTATCGTATGACAGATATGACAGCAGCAATTATGAATGTTCAAATGGATCGTGCTGAAGAAATCTTATCAAAACGTCATTATAATGGAGACAAGTACAGAGAGTTACTCAGTAATTCTGAGGATATCCATCTTCAAAAAATCTTACCAGGTCATCAGCATTCGGATTATATAATGGCACCGCTTATACGAAAAGAAGAGGTT
>JAGXNV010000226.1 GCA_019894795.1 Candidatus Heimdallarchaeota archaeon
CTATATCATAGTTGGTGGATATTAGATTTATTGTGAATATGAATTAGAATTAAACAACGTGAATTTTTCACCCTTATAATTTATTAGAGATGAAGGGACAATAATAATTTGATGATTAATGAAAAGTTTCTCTTTTATAACTAATATTAACTAATAAAGGAAGAATAAATTAAAAAAAAGAAAAGAATTTTAGCTTACCTTCTTCTTCTGAAGAGTAATCCTAAAACTACTATAAATGGTACAAATAAGATAAGTGATAGATAGCCAAATTCAGGAACTAATATTGGATAATCTAGAGGATCATTAGGGTCTGTTCCTTCAGCAATTTCTTCACCATCAGAAAAGCCATCGTTGTCAGAATCCCAATCTAGAGGGTCTGTTCCTTCAGCTATTTCTTCGTGGTACGAAAGTCCATCTCCATCAAGATCATAAGTATAAATGTCTGCCATATAATATAGATTTTCTATCGTCCAGTGACTATTGAATCCTACTGTTCCAGTTAATGTGATTCTACTTATCTCTGAATCCTCTGAGTATATTTCCACAAATTTATCTATAGAATCTGGTTCTATGCTCACTTTATAGATAAGCTTATCATCAGATGAATAACCTAAAACATCTATACTATAATCAGTTGGAGAACTGATGTAGAAACATGTGTACATGATTGGTATTGTAAACGTTATGTTAGGTTTTAGATCATGACTGTAAGCTACATAGTCCCCAGAGCTAGGTGGATAGGATATGCTACCATATGAATTCCAAGACTCAAATCCTGTTGAGAAAGTCACATGAGGATACAAATCCAAGAGATTACTCGGATAATCTTCGAAATCTAATAGAAATTCAAAGGTTTCCTCAAATTCCTCAAAATACAAAGTATCAATTGACCAGTAATTTTCAAAATTAGCAGAACCAGAAATAGAAATTCTGTTAATGAAGCCTCCTGCAGAATACAATTCCACGAGTTGATTTTTAGCACTTGGGTCAACATCAAAAGTCTGTATTAACACATCATCTACATTGTAAGCTTCTACTTGTATATCGTAATCTGAAACAGTATTGATATAAAAACTCACATAAGCTTTCGGAATATCAAAGGTGATATTGTTTACTAGTTCGTTGGAATAAATGACCAAATCACCAGACTGTGGTGGATAATTAGCATTTCCAGTTGAATTCCAAGTGATATAATCAGGAGAAAATGTTACACCAGCATATAGACTGTCTATATGTGTACTTTCTGCAAGTTCATCAAATGTAAGTAATTGGTTCTCATTTGGTGTGTATTCAACATAACATAAATCATCCATTGACCAGTACATATTAAAGCCTGGATCTCCAATAAAAGTTATACGATGTATCATGCCTAGAAGTGATCTAAGTGTTACATATTCGTTCACAGTATTAGCTGGGGCATAAGCCTTTTGTAACAAAATTCCACTCTCACTATATGCAAGAACTTGCATATCATAATCTGAAGCTACGTTAATATATAATGAAACAGATTCAACTGGGAAGGAGAAAGTAATATTTGGCACTAATTCGTAAGTATAGATGACATTATTTCCTGAATGTGGAGGATATGTTGAAGATCCATATGAATTCCAAACTGTGAATCCTGGAGTGAAAGACAGGCCTGCATAGTTGCCATCCACCAGTGTAGGTGGAGTTAAATCCTCAAAATCTATAAGATTCGGTGTTGGGGAGCTAAATTCTAAATAGCTCAATGTATCTATTGTCCAATGCCAATTGAAACCTGTTGTCCCACTTGCAGAAATGTTATAGATCCTTCCTAAAGGTGAGTCAAATTCTATATACTGGTTTATTGTATTAGGAGTAATATATATCTCTTCTATAGCTACATTTTGATTAGTATATGCAGTGAAAACAAGATTGTAATCATCTATAGCTGTTGAAACAAATAATCCCACTTTCTGAATAGGTATTTCAAAAGTAAACCAGTTATTTACGTCTTGACTAAGAGCTACATTTTCACCTGATTCTGGAGGATAATAAATACTATCCGAAGAGTTCCATACTCTATATCCTGGAGAAAATTCTAATTCTGGATATGAAGATCCAATAGGATCAGAGTCTGCCTTTTCATCAAAATTTATTAGAACTCCTCCTGGGAATTCTTTAATCTGTTGTTCTTCAGCAACTAACGAGTTAACATCTTGTTGCGTTGTATCGCTTAAGCTGTTTACCGCAGTTTGATTCAATGAGAAACATAAAATTATTGTTATAGCCAATGCTATACTTTTTTTTGTTATTTTCATCTTTTGACCTCATTTATTGTTTAAACAGACAATTTACTATCTGTTTGAATTCAAAATGTAATATATCATTTAATGCTTAAAAAGTAATTGGCTAGATGTTTTCATTTTGCAGGATTATTTCATGATTCTGAATCCGTCTGTTCATCATGGTGAATTCCTTATTAATCATAGACCTATGTTGAATTACATTTTCTATTATGGCACAGATATGTTTCCTATCAAATATCATTATGATTTAGACTTAGCTTGGAAGTGGATGGAGATAGCAGGATATGAAAGACCAAATGGAGCAATATCCTTTTTCTTTCCTAGTTGTCTGTCTCTAATTGTTCTTATATTTTATAGAAAAAAGAGAATACGAGGTTCACCATAAAATATTTCAGTTCAATATTTATGTTTGCTCAAAAAAAAGTAAACTTTATAGGTGTTTCAGCGGAATAATAAGTACCAATTCCCTTGGTGATCTTGTGAAAAGAAAAGCTGCTCTCTCTGTAATCTTTTGTCTGGTTATCACTTTTAGTGCGATTAATGTTATTAGTAGAGAAACTGCTGAACCTTTCTTCAATTTAGTACTGATCCCATATGAAGGAGGAGGTGTTAGATCAGATTATGGATTATATATAGCACAGTATCTTAGAGAGATTGGTATTGAAGCAGAAGTACCAATAGATGACACATGGATATGGCCCATTATCGTTAATCCTTACACATCAGATGATTTTGATTTAACTTTAACCTCAATTCCAAATATTAAAACACATGATCTGAGAAGCTTCTATACTGAAGATGGTTCATTGAACATATTTCGCTTGAATAGGAGCATTCCTTTTCAGAACGAAAGTGAAACAATGCAAAATGAAGCTGTTTCTATGTCCGACTTAGAAGAAAGGCAGCAACTATATTATGATTGGCAAATTTTGATGATGGATCAGATACTCCCCTTGTTACCCCTTTTTAGCTCTAAAACTTATGAAGCAATATGGGCAAATACTAATGGTTTTGAGGCTTGTTGGGGATTGATCGATTCTTTACCATACATTGAGTATGATGGCTATCACGATGGTCAAGAATCTTTAACTGAATTCAATGTTGCTGATGCTAACTGGAGAGATTTGAACCCATTGCAAGATGATAATCCAGCAAGCATTTTTTTGTCAAAATTGATGTCAGAATCAATTGTTGGTTGGAGTCCTGATTTCGTTCCTATCAAAACTTCTTTAGTTACAGATTGGAAAATGATTGACGAATTCCACTATACTTTCACTATGCGAGATGACGTATATTGGAATCCCTCATTCAACGTTACAGGAAGAATTTCGAGTTCTATTCCACTTGATGTAGCTACAACCCCATTAATGGCGGGTTTAAAGAACAACGAAGTTAGTATTGGAACAAATCTGAGGGTAAAAGCAAAAGATGCGGTCTTCACATATCTAGCTTGGGCGAATCCAATTGTAAGTGAATGCTCAACTGATTTTAATTGGATTTCAAGTGTATATGTTGACCCAGTAGATGATATGGTATTTCATGTTGAGATAGATGCCAATCCTGAAACCTCTGAATTAGAACCATATGTAGACTTCTGGGGAAGTTTACCTTTGTGCATCCTTCCTGAATTCTTTTTGAATTCCTCCAATCCTACAATTTCCTACACTTCAGGTGGAGCTGAGTGTACTGGTTTCTATGAAAGCATTTTAGATACAGATCCTTGGGTAATATATAGTATATCTGCTTTTAATTGTGGTAAATATATGCTGGATTACTACATTAAAAATTCAGTTACAGTTCTTCAAGCTAGTCCGTACTGGATGGGTTTTGGGTCTATTGATGGTACCGAACAAGATTTAGACATTGATACAGTTAATGTTCGTGTTATTCCTGATATTACAGCGGAATTAGCAGAATTCAAAGCTGGTAAATTAGATCTGGTTGACATATCATTTTTTCCAGCAGAAAGAAAACAGATGCAAACTGATTCATCTTTTGAAGTCCAATCTTATGTAAATTATGATTTCAGTTTCTTAGTTTTCAACATGGAACGAGAAAACATAGGT
>JAGXNV010000227.1 GCA_019894795.1 Candidatus Heimdallarchaeota archaeon
ACTTAAGCCAGGAACTGTTTTTCGAGTTGCACAGATTCGGATGTTTGGATTTGATTTTCGAGCTATTTGTAACATGTGATTAGTTTGAGTTGCAATCCCAGATATTCTCCCAAGCAAATTAAGAGCTAATCGTTCTGCTTGCAACAGATTGTGTATGTCACCTTTTATAGATGCTATAGCTGTTTTCTTAGATACTCTTGAGCCTTCTTCTATCAAAGATTCAAACTCTGTTCCAACCAATTCAAATACTCTTTGAACAAAAATTAATCCTGCAATGATACCATCTTGTCTAGCATAGATTTTTCCTTTTGACATAATGTTCGGGAGCAAATTTGTTGTTATATCCCAGTATGGAATATCGATAGCTAGCCACTTCTTGATATCTTCATCAACTAATACTTGAGGAATCATTTGAAACAAACTCTTAGAATTAGTATTTTAGCATATTGTTCACAGCTTTGAATGCTCTCTTTCTTGTTTCCTCATCTAGTTGAATTGTATTTTCTGGTTTAGGATTCTCCAAAGAATCTAAAATTGTAGGAAGATCATTTCTTTTCATGCTTACACAAATCATATTGCTGTCTTGGAACTCTATATCGGGAAACTCGATTTTCATCCGATCAATGAATCCTTGTTCTGTAAGAAAAAGCACTTTTTCTCCAGATTTAGCTATTTTGGCGTATCTATGCATATCACCCGTTCCACCCGCATAATCTACATTCTGGATGATTTCTGGTTTACATTCCAAATGTGCAAATGTTTTCATTGGTGTATCATCTAGCAATTTCTCCAATCTTTTTTCTGTTAAGGCATGATGAGTTCTACAGTATCCATGATATGTTATTATGTTCTTTCCAGTAAGTTTCGCCAAATTATTTCCCATATTTTCATCAGGAACAAAAATAATTGTCTCTTCTTCAAGTTGCTCAACAATCTTTTTAGCGTTTGCAGATGTGCAGCAAATATCTGATTCTGCTTTGACATCAGCATTAGTATTAATGTAACATATGACTGGTGCTCCGGGATGTTCTTCTTTTAGTTTTCTAACATCTTCTCCAGTTATTGAATCTGCTAGAGTACAATCTCTCCCTCTTTGAGGTACCAAAACTGTTTTTTCAGGATTGAGAATTTTCATTGTTTCAGCCATGAAATCTACTCCACAGAGAAGAATTGTTTCTTCGTCTACTTCTGTAGCTCTCTTTGCAAGAGCTAAAGAATCCCCGACTATATCAGCAATGCCAAAAATAATGTCTGCTGTTTGATAGGAATGAGCAAAAATCTTCATATCTTTCTCTTTTTTGATTGAGTTAATTCTGAGTGTATAGGGTGCGATACTTTCACAGGCTTCTTTTGTCCACCCTAATTTGGATAGTTTAGAATAAAGACGATCAATCTCTTCCTTTAACTTCTCTTGATCTTGTCTTGGTATAACTATGGACTCTTCTACTATAATCATTACAATCGGGAACAATTCTGTATGAAGCTACTTAAAGAACATTTGATATCGGCCAAAATTGCAGTTAGAGAGTGTGAATTCAATTATTAACCCGTTAAAATAATACTTTTAAAAATAATGAAAAAATATGAAGCAAATTTAGCCTATATTTTTCCGCATTTTCAGCAAAATTTACTTAGATGTGCTCTGTAATGCAGTTTACGTATTGGCTATACGTATCCGTTTTTTGCATTATTTTTGTGAAATTCACCCTCTACATTGTTATCGTTTGAAGATAACTATAAATAATCTTATGAGAGCATCACCTTGCAAAATTATCCGAGTCCAGTCAAATGAAAATAGCTCTATATTCAATGAACGATAAGAACTCAAGAGAGTTTACATCTACTATCAAAGAGATGATATTAGAGCTAGAACTAGAAACTGAGATTTTCGAAATAGAAGATGAAGAGTTAAATGAAAATAATTGGGAGAGTCAACTTAGAGTATTTGCCAGAAATAATATAGATTCCATAATTGCTATAGGAGATACAGGAACCTTCTTGCGAGCTATATTCTTAAGCAGAAACTCGATTCCTGTTGTTTCTGCTTCATCTGAAAGAATTAGTTTCTTTACAGAAATTACTCCATCCACTATCAGAGAGAATTTGACATTGATTTTGTCTCAGAAATACTTAGTTGACACATATAAGAGAGTTGAGATTAAAGATCGCAGAAACAGAACACCTTTACCTGCCTTGAATGAGATAGCTATTTTCCCAAAAAATTCTGCGTTATTGATGAATTATACTTTGATTGTAGATAATAATGTACTGTATCGAGGTCGAGCTGATGGTTTGATAATTTCAACGTCTTTAGGTAGTACAGGTTATGCTTTGTCATCTGGTGGACCCATTGCAGTTAGTGATCCTGAAATTTTGCTTCTGGTACCTGTTAACCCCTTGAATAAGGATCATATCCCTGTAGTTGTACCATTACATGCAGATGTAAAATTAACCAATTTGCGTTCTCGTTCTCCAATAGAAGCAATAGTTGATGGACAGATTAGAGTAAGAATAGACGAGGACATTAGCATCAAACAATCATCAACTGATGTGAACATAATCAGACTCCAAGCAAGAAAAAACATTCTGGCAAAATTACGTAATAGACTTGTAGAACTAGATTTAAGACATTTAGAAGGGGCACCTCCTGCTGCTAAATATGTCTTCAAACTCCTTGTTACTGAAGGTGAGATGACTCAGAAGGAATTGATTGAAAGCACTGGATTACCTAATCGAACTGTTAGGAATGCTCTTAATATCTTGAAAGAAAAAGAAGTAATTAGCCAGAGAGCTCATCTCAGAGATGCTAGGCAATCAATATATTTTGTTTCGTAAACTTTCTTTTCTCACTTAGCTAGTTAGGACAAAAACAAGACTTATCAATTATAAAACAATGAGTCGAAAATAGGTGAATGTATGACGTTAGTTGAACCTTTACTTCGGAAAAAGATAACCATTTTAGGTACAACTGGTTCTGGCAAAACCTCTTTTCTCCAAGCATTGTTTGGAGATTTTGAAAGAAATGATGTTGCAAGACGTGTCTTTAAAGAAGTAGGTAGTAACTTAGATTTCACCCCTTTGAAATATAACAATTTTAGTCAAAGCACTACAACAATCTCATTGAATGTTGTCAATTCAGTTATTGTTCTGACACGATTTAATAAGATAATCCTAAAGAAATTTAATGAGATGAGCTCGATTGATATTGAGTCAATAGACGAAGCTTTTCAAGTAATCTTCAATGATCCTGCAGGTCAGGAGAGATTTGATTTTATGCAAGAGATTGCTATTCAAGGAGCTCATCTAGTCATTATAATGGCCGATGGTACAAACATTTCTTCCATGGAGAAGATTGTTCATTATTTAGATATGGTAAACCTTGAGGAGCAAAGAAAACAAAGATCTATTCCTGTAATAGTTTTTATCAATAAGTCAGATTTAAGAGAAAAAGGTGTATTTTTAGGAAAGGATATAGCTGAAAGGATAGTATACTCCTCTTTAATGGATAGAGAGATTTTGTTCTACGAAACATCAAATATGGATGCACGGTGCTATGAACTGCCTTTAACAATTATTTTTAACTATTTAGCAAATCAAGCATATTCTTATTGATATTTCAAGCGATTTGGAGCATTAAGAGTTCTTTTTATACTTTTTCTCTTGCTTCAAACTAACTAAACGTTTATCAGTTTTGGAAAGTAGTAAGATTTGACTTGGATGAAGAAGATTAAGCAGCTTACTTTTGATATAACACAAAGTAGACGAATAAAGAACTATGCTCAGAAATTGAAAGTTAAAGAGGAAGTGTTGTTGAAAAAGTATCAGCACACGATGAATATCATTTTTCAAGCATGGAATAAAAACTATAGTGAAAGTGAAGAAATAAATTTCCGCAATTTCTTTCTAACAGTTATGAAGTATGCTGAGTTTGCTTTCCGATTAAAAGAAAGATATACAGATTTAGAAACAATAAACAAACATCTTGTAATCCTTCGGGATGCTTTAGTGGAATATGATAAGGATTATACAAAAGTAATAGAAATAGAAAAGATTGTCCAGCAACTTGGGGGGGATTCTGATTGAGAATAAAAAAAGCAACGATATTCACAGTTAAATTCAAAGATAAAATTCCTTGTGAAAATGAAACCATACTCTCTAGCGATCTTGCTTATTATCTTTATTATTTGGACGTTATACCTGACGAATTAATCGATTGGAAAATAGAAGACATAAACAATAAGAAGAATAAAGATGAAATGGAGTTCACAGAAATAAGTCAAGATTACTCCAAATTGTTCAAAGAATATGCTCTAATAAGATTGAAAG
>JAGXNV010000022.1 GCA_019894795.1 Candidatus Heimdallarchaeota archaeon
ATTATTGCTTCTTAATTCAATGTAAAGAATTTTATTAGCTAACAATTTTTCTGGATCATTAAACACGATATATTTGATAGCTTCATTTGCTTCAATTATTCCAAATAACCCTGCAACTGTACCAATAATTCCTTCTTTATCTGTTGTGGGGTAGGTTCCCTTTTCCGGTAATTCTTTGAACATACAGCGGTAACATGCTGATTTTCCAGGAAGAACTGTCATTAGTTGTCCTTCAAATTGCAAAACGCCACCTATAACAAAGGGTATTCCCAGTTTTACACAAAAATCATTAACTAGAAACTTAGTTTCAAAATTGTCACTAGCTTCAACAACAAAGTCATAACCAGATAGTATTCCTTCAGCATTTTCGCGAGTCAATGTTTCATTATAAGTTGTGATTTTGATATCCTTATTCATTTTTTGTATTTTCTCACGGGCAGAATCTGTTTTTGGTTTATTCAAATCATCTTCATAATGTAAGATTTGTCTGTTAAGATTTGATAATTCAACATTGTCTTTATCAATAATTCCTATCGTGCCAATCCCAGCACTTGCTAGATAGTAAAGTACACCTGAACCTAAACCTCCGAGACCCACTACGAGTACTTTGCTTGATTTAAGCTTTTGTTGACCTTCAGAACCAAAACCAGGAATAATAAGCTGGCGATTATACTTTTCTTTTTCTTTCTCATTTAACAATTGATTAACACCTAACTCATGATTTGTAATCTCTGTGGAATATTTCTTCTATATATTTCTGGTTCAAAACAACCATTGTTGGCCGCCCATGAGGACATGTATAAGGTTCTTCTAATTTCAAAAGGTTCTCAACCAATGATTCAGCTTCACTAACTGAGATTTTGTCACCAGCTTTAATGGATCTTCTGCAAGCAAAGATAGAAATTATATCTTTTATGAAATCTAAGCCTTCAGGCTTTATTTGTTTACGAATCTGGTCAGCATTTTCTTTGAATATATCAATTAAGTCTTTCGCCAACTCATATGAAATAGCTACACCCATTATCGAAGGTATTGAACGTAATAGAATCTCATTCTTACCAAAAATTTCCAATTCAAAACCATAACCTTTCAAGTTAGTTTTAAGGTCGTTTATAACTTCCAACTCTGAAGGTTTGATACTAACTGAAACTGGAGCAAGTAAACTTTGAACATTAATTTTTTTTCTTTTTATTTGATCAATATATTTAGAATAATTAATTTTCTCATGAGCAGCATGTTGATCACATAGAAGAAGACCTTCATTCACTTCAGCTATAATGTAAGTATCTTGGATTATCCCTAGGATTTTAATCAATGTTTTTTGTGAATATTCTTGTTTCTTGCTTGAAGTTACTCTTTGAGTAGAAGGCAAGAAATAATCAATTGATTTATCTCTTGTTTTAACTACCTTATATCCGAGTTTATCTTTTACTCCAGAAAGAGAAGGTGATGACTGTATTTGGTGGGGATGAGTTTTAGGAACGACACTGGGTGCTGAATGTTGATCTAGCTTTGTGGGCTTATGTTTTGTTTCTGATACCCTTTCAAATATCGCTAAGCCGCTCTTTTCTAAAGATTCTTTTACTGCAAGTTCGATGAGAGCAAATAACTTTGCTTCTTTACTAAAGCGAACTTCTTTTTTCGTGGGATGAACATTGACATCAACTTCGTTCTTTGGGATATTGATATTTAGAAAAACTATAGGGGTCCTATCATGTGGTAGGGCCGTACCATATCCTTGAAGTATCGCATCTGTGATTACTTTATTTACAACAGGGCGGTTTAAAACGAAGATATAAAGATAATCTCTTGATTTTCTAGAGAATTCTGGCTTCGTAATAAAACCAGTAACTGTGTAATCTTCTTCTGTCTTAGAAACCGGAATACATGCTTTTGCAATGTTCTTTCCGAAAATGGAGTTTATTTGAGAAATAAGTTCTCCCTTTGGAGCTGTTATCACGCTGCGATTATTATGAACTAGAGAAAATGATATTTCTGGAAATGCTAATGCTAGTTTTGTGATGTATTCTGTAATATGATTCATTTCAGTTGTTTCAGATTTTAGAAACTTTCTTCTTACAGGTACATTGTAAAATAAGTTCCTTACTGTAATTTTAGTACCGTCTGCTACTGAGATATTATTATCTGAAAGGATTTTACCTCCTTCAACCTGAATATGTGTCCCTAATTCATCATTTTCCTTTTTAGTAAAAATGTCAACTTGAGCTACACTCACTATACTGGCTAAGGCTTCACCTCTAAAACCCAAACTTGTAATTGAAAACAAATCTTCAGCTGTAGCTATCTTGCTCGTTGTATGACGTTTGAGTGATAACAAAGTGTCATTATGGTTCATCCCTGATCCATTATCTGTGACTTCAATGAGTTTCATCCCCCCTTCTTGAAGGACAACTTTGATTTGAGTACTTCCAGCATCAATCGAGTTTTCTACGAGTTCTTTAACAACGGAAGCAGGCCTCTCTATAACCTCTCCAGCTGCAATTTTATTTATGGTAAGAGTATCAAGTTCAATAATCATTTTCTTCAAACAACCAAAATTCTATTCTTTTTTTCACTATAAAGAAGCTATTTCGTCCGTGTTATAGCTTATCTCTTTCAAGATATTTCTTACTTTTCTCTACTAGTTGGTTTAATAAATTAAAAGCTTCTATTGGAGTGACACTATCAGTATTAATACTTGATATTTCATTCATCAGTTGATTAACCTCTTCATTTAGTGTTTGATCTTCTTCTTTGGTTTTACTTTTTACAACCTTTTTGTGGCCAAGTTCTTCATTTTCTATTTTCTCTTGTTTGTGTAAAATCGAAAGCATTGCATCTGCATCTTTTATAACTTTTTGAGGTAATCCAGCTAAAGAAGCTACATGAACACCAAAACTTTCACTTATACCGCCCTCTTTAATTTTATATAAGAAGTGAATCTCACCATTAATGTTCTTAACAGAAGCATGATAATTTTTTATTCTGGGTAACAATTCCTCTAGTTTTATTAATTCATGATAATGTGTAGCAAACATTGTTCTTGGTCCAAGTTTACCAATATTATTATGAAGATATTCCGTTATCGACCAAGCAATAGCAACGCCATCATATGTAGAAGTTCCTCTACCAACCTCATCTAGGATAACTAGGCTTCTTTCTGTAGCATTATTTAGAATGTTTGCACATTCGTACATTTCCACCATGAATGTCGATCTATTTTCAACGATAACATCATGAGCACCAATTCTTGTAAAAATCCTGTCTGTTAGACCAATTCTTGCAGATGTAGCTGGAACAAAACTTCCAATCTGAGCCATTAAAACAATTAGGGCGACTTGTCTCAACAGAGTCGATTTCCCGCCCATATTTGGACCTGTAATAATCAGTATTCTCTCGGAATCTTTTTTGAGAATAGTATCGTTTGGGATAAATGTTGTTTGTTCTAGCAATTGCTCAACAACTGGATGACGTCCTCCTTTGATTTCCAAAATATCCTCGTCAGTGATTTCTGGTTTGATGTAATTATAGAAGACAGCATTTTGCGCAAAGGTGGTTATCACATCTAAAACTGCACAATTATATGCGTCCATTTGAATTTCTGTTGCATATTTACTGATTTCTTCAAGTATTTCATTAAATAATCGTTCTTCTAAAATTAATATTTTTTCTTCTGCATTTAGTATTTTTTCCTCATACTCCTTTAATTCTGGAGTAATGAACCTTTCAGCATTAACCAATGTTTGTTTCCGTTCATATTCAAGAGGAACATTTTCTGAAACGGATTTAGGTATCTCGATATAATATCCAAAGACTTTGTTAAAACGAACCTTGAGAGTTTTTATACCTGTTTTAACTTTCTCTCTAGCTTCCAATGAAGTTAGAAAAGATTTCCCGCTCTTTTGTATTTTCCTTAACTCATCTAACTCTTCATTATACCCTTCTCTAACCACTTGACCATCCTTGATACTCGTGGGAACCTCATCTTCAATTCCCGTAACAATAGTTTCCACTGCCTTTCGAACTGGATCAAGATTTGCTCTAATTTCTTGGAGTAACAAGGTTTGCGTTTTAGAGAGTAGTTCTTTTAGTGTGGGTATTAATTCTAAGGAATGTCTTAGTGCCAATAAATCACGAGGTTTACTTCTACCCAAACATACACGGCTGATAAGTCGTTCAAGATCATTCATTCTACCTAAAGTATCTCGAATTTCATCACGCAAAATACTATCATCTAACATCTCTGCAGTAGAATCTATTCGTGTTTGAATAGTAGAGTGTTTTAGACTAGGTCGAAGAATCCAAGAAGTTAACAATCTAGAACCAGCAGAAGTTCTTGTATTGTCGATTACTTGTTTGAGAGTTCCATACTCAGTTCTATCACGCAAATTTTCAATAAGTTCAAGATTTCTAATAGTACTTGAATCCAAGACCATGTAGTTTTGACTAAGAATGGGGCTGATTTTAGTGATATTCAGGAAATTTTCTATCATCTGTGTTTCCTTAATGTAACTCAAGATTGCTCCTGCTGAACCTACAGAGGGATTGTAATCTCCTACTCCAAATCCTTCCAAACTTAAGACATTGAAATGTTTACACAAATTTTCTTTTCCTTGTTCTGTATCAAAGAAGTAGTTTTCTCTATTTGTAATTGTGCTAAGTTGTTTATCTGTGTAAATCTTCAAGGATTTCCACAACTCACCTTCAACAAGTATCTCAGAAGGTTGTAATCTAGTTAGTTCTACCTCTAGCAGATTTACAGCATTTTCTTCATCAAAATCGGTTACAATAAATCCTCCCGTAGATAAATCAAGAGCTGCAAAACCATAGATTCCTTTTTCTCGTTTTATAGCTGCAAGATAATTGTTTTTCCCTCTCCCTAGAGATTCTGGTAGAGTAATTGTTCCCCTTGTTACTAACTGAACAACTCCTCTCTTAACTATCTTCTTTGCGAATTTAGGGTCTTCCAATTGTTCAACAATTGCTACTTTATATCCTGATTGAACCATTTTAGCTATGTAAGCATCAACTGCATGATAAGGGACACCAGCAAGTGGAAATTTCCGTTCCCCAAGAGAGCGTGCAGTTAGAGTAATATTCAAAACCTTTGAAGCGACGTTTGCATCTTCATTGAAACATTCATAAAAATCACCAGCCCTAAAGAATAATATGTAATCAGGATATTGTGATTTTATTTGCGTCCATTGTTGCATCATAGGAGTAAGTTTGGGGTTCAATTTTCTGTCATCAAATCGCTTCATTTTAGATTTTCCTTTATTTTTATCTACTCAGAATTTCTTTCCTTTCTCATTATAATATTCAAATATATCTTTTGGCTGCTTCTTTGGATCAGCAGCACCCCAAGAGTAAATTTCCTCAGGTTTATCAGATGTTGAATCAAACCATTCTCCTTGCTCTATTGTTTTTGCAAGTGAATCAATGATAGCAATACCTGCACTTGCACCTAGTCTATTTGCCCCTGCATTAATCAATCGAACTGCTGTCTTTGCATTACGAATACCACCAGCTGCTTTTAAACCCATATCGGTTCCAATGGTTTTTCTCATAATTGATACGTGATCAATAAAAGCTCCCATAGGACCAAAGCCTGTAGATGTTTTAACAAAGTGAGCTCCCGCACTTTGGGAAATTTTGCATGCTTTTACTATCTGCTCATCTGTAAGATACCCGGTTTCTAATATCACCTTGACACTAGCACCATCTGCCGCTTTAACGACTGTTTCGATATCATTAATCACTGCGGAATAATCTTCATCTCTAAAAAGTCCCACATTCATAACCATGTCAATTTCTGTAGCTCCAAGTTTGACAGCTTCGTGGGTTTCATAAGATTTAGATTTTGAAGTACATACTCCGAGAGGGAAACCAACAACTGCTGCAACCTCAACATCAGAATTTTTAAGGAGGTCATCACAATAAGAAACATAGGACGTGTTAACGCAAACTGCTGCAAAACCGTGGTCTATAGCTTCTCTGCACAACTTAGATATTTCTTTTTTCGTTGCAAAAGACATCAAATTTGTATGATCAATCATTTTTGCAACTTCATCAACTGTAACTCTTTTTGAATACACAAATAGCCGAATGTGTTAAAATACAAAAATTTTCCTACTGAAGAAAATAAAAAAACCAAAAAGGAACAGATTTTGTTTTAAAATTGTAAATTATGTGAGAAAGTATGCATATTTATGAGATGCCGCTCTAAGTTTGATAAATTTGATAGCTGGAATAATGCTTGAAATGTCTGATAAGCCAAAATATTTAAAATCGCTCCTCCTCATCTGCACAAAGACCAGATTATACGAGGTTTGTAACATGCGTAAAAACAAAAGTATGATGTTTACTTTGACATTACTTGTCATTGTTAGCATATCAATTTCAACTATGTTGAGTTCAACACAAGGATCTACAGATGTAAATCCTCAGGCAGATATCTCGAATATTGTGAATGCTACACCTCTCCCTACCACAAGTGGAATGGTGTATACTGATGAAGGATATAATAATATCAGTGTCATCGATTATGGACTAAATGCAACAACAATAGTAAATAGAACTATAAACATAGAAAATTTTGGAGTGCTTTCCATATCAGATCGTATCGAATTCAAAGTAATTGGTAATGAAAATATAACTTGTTTCAATTACACTTTACCGAACATTCATACCAATAATATAACTTTCGCAAGTTTTCGAGTTGCAAACGCTTCCTTTGATTTGCTATTTGATGATAATGCAACCCAAACGTATACATTCAACAAACTGTTAAACTATACAACCTTTGTCATTCCCTTTAATGTAAATAAAACTGCAATTCATCAGAATGATATTTATTTCATCAATTCTTACATCGAGTTTGCAATGCCTTACACATACGAATTGTATGCAGGAGAACAAGTCAGTCACTATTCAGATTTGCTGTATCCACTTATCAACAACGTTCCCATGGTAAATGGATCAGTGTGGGTTATAAAACAAGGTGGTGACTTGTTTTTAAATACCCCCGCATTTCCAATATCTCCTGGAAATGGCACAGAGGGTATAACGGTGATTAATGATGCTGCAAGTGGATCAATTAGATGGTCAAACATGACCAGATTGCCTTTTAATTATAGTCAATCGTATTTGGATGATCTCCAATTAAGTATACACATATCTTCAGTTAGTACTGCTGATCCAGAGCAGCAATCAAGTACCTTACTATTCAAAGCAACAGAGGTTGACAGGATAGTAGAAATTGATCCTTATGGGCTAGTACAAATAACAGAAACACAGACAATTGTTTTCTTAGGTGGTGAAAGACCAGAAGATTATAACTATTTCTCACCAAAACTGTATGCTCTAAACTCTTTCCCAATAGTGTTTCCTAAAAATGCATCAGTCACTAATTTATTTGACGATGCCGGATCCTTGAATCTAGCCTATCAGATTAACGAAGATGGGTATTACGAAGAAGGAGCTTATAACTTGAGAGATAGTACATTTCCAGGACATCAAGCATTACTTATATTCCCAAGAGAACCCCTTTTCCATGGTGAAGAAATGACTTTTACAATAGTCTATACTGTTCCTATGGACTCCGTATTGGAGAAAGAACAAGGAAGTTCAAACTACAAACTCACACTAGCTCCACTTTCTATAGTTAATTGGACTGTTGACAATTTGAATCTTGAAATCATTCTACCAAAAGGGGTCGTTTATAAAGAACTTCAATACAATAATCCAGACCCTTACCAAGATATGATAATTGATTATGGCAAGGTCTTTGACTTCACAGCACTTGGAAATAAAAGAGTTGTAAGCTTAAAATTCACTAACTTCTCTGGAAGTGATAATGCACCAATCGTAATCAATTACACTTATACTGGATTTAACATGATTATAACTTTCTTCTGGCAGTTTATGACAGTAGGAATTATTTTTGCTGTATATCTCGGAATTCATTGGTCAACAAAACGAGTTAAGGGACTTTCTGAAACTGAAAAAGCGAAAGAATTCATTCCAACAGATGAGATTGAACTATTCATTAAGCAATACGAAGAGGTTTTAGCTATTAAAGAACGCCTTAGAGAGACTAGAGCAAAAATATCTTTAAAGAAGTTGAAAGCAAAGGAAGGCAAGGATCTACAGGTTAAGCTAGAAAAACGTCTCAGAGTAGAAGAAGAAACTCTAAAAAGCACAAAAATTAAGCTATCAGCTCTAGGTGGAAGGTATAAAGAAACAGTTCAGAAGATAGAAATCGCTGAAAGAAAACTCTACGAAGAAAGAAGAAATCTGAGAGCTCTACAACAAGAATACAGAACTAAGAAAAGCATGACCAAAGAATCTTACTCTAAATTGTTCCGTGAGAGACAACAAACCATCGAGAGACTAAAGAATGAGATAAATGGTCAACTTGTAGGTCTTAGAATGCTTTTGGAATCTTAATTCGAGATTTTTTTCTTTTCATCCTTTCTTTTTCTTTCGCTTTTTAGATGGGTTCTTCCAAAAAGAATATAAAAACACGAATTAATTTACTTTAACAAAAAATAGTGTTGGCTATGCATCTCGAAAATGTTACTGATAGTGCCAGTTTAATAAAAAAAGAAGTCCCTGGTCTCTCAGATGTTGCAAAAGAACTAGCTACAGTTCTTAAAAAAGGTAGGTTTTTCTTAAATAAATTATTTGACATTTGTAATAAAGAGGAATACAGTATTGATCTAACGCCTGAAGAACAGAATGAAATATCACTCAAGGTAGCATTAGTCACGGCTCCTGATCAAGTATTTCAGTATGCCCGAGTAGTGCAACTTGTATTTCAATTGAACTACTTCACAAAATGCTATGAAAAAGCCTTGAAATCAAATATATTGCCAAGCGTGGTAAACACTGAAGCAAAAGATATATTGGAAAAAATCGATGATTTTCGAAGTTTAATTGAAAAAGAATATGTTTCTAGCTTGTAAAAAACACATTTACTTTGAATGACATAAGAATCTGAAACGACATACAATCAGATTTCAATTTGGTGAATAAAATGAACCAAGATATTGAAACAACAAAGAAGAATTTTTTTACATCTTTGGATAGAGCAACAACAATTCATCTTTTTATGATAGCTACAGTTATTTTTGCTTATATTTTATTCTTGATTTCTCAACAATACTTATTTGCTGATGAAGATCTGAAACCGAAACTTATAATCATCAATATCTTGCTTGTAGTAGGAATTGTTATGGAGATTGGTTCTTTCATCTGGATAATGTATAACAAAAAGAGAAAACTAGAGAAAAAATCTAGAAATACTGATGCTGAAGACACAATAAAGCAAAAAGATTAACGCACTACCACTTATTTTTTCTTGCCATAAATTTCCTGTATTTGCTCAGATGTAAGCATAACAGGAATGCTCTCTTTTATTTCATATATATGGTTATTATCTTTTGAACAGAGTAGTCTACCTTTTTGTATTTCAATCTGGAAGCATTCTTTACAATCAGCCACCACTACGTTTTTACTAATGGTTTCTACTGATTTTTCTATTTCAGTACCGTCATCTTGTATTTCAACCAGGAAAAAGTCTTTGTATCCACAATAGAAATTACAGACAACTTCTGTTTTAGAATTTACATTGGGAATCGAGATGTTCTCGGGTTCCTTTTCTTTCGCCATAATTTCAAGTTTCAATGGCCAATCTTTGTCAAGAGGGCAAGCCAAAAGATCCATCAACCTGTACTTCATTAACTCCAATAGAAACTACTCTATAATAACATTTTTCTATTTTGAGAGTTTATTCAGCCATTTTTTTTGTGATAAATTCTCCATCTAATTTTTCATATCTCTCAATTGATCCAATGTCTTCCCAATAGACATTATTTGGGATATAAGCAACCATTTGAGATTCCTCAACGAATTTAGGGAAGATGTTATTAGAAAGATCGATGCTTTCGTGTTGGTTAAAATCTTTAAGATATTCAAAGACAATTGGTTCTACAATACTGATACCAGTGTTTACTAGCAATGGAATAGTTGGTTTTTCTATGAATCTAGTAACATTATTCTCTGCATCTGTTTCTGCAGTTCCAACTCTAATTTTCCATCCCTTTGATACGAATATAGTAGCCTTCTTATCCTTTCTTAGATGATAGTTTAACATCTCAGTAAAATCAATATTAGTAATAATATCTGAGTAATAGATTATCATCCTTCTATCACCAATTTTCTCCTTAGCATTCAGAAGTGCGGTACCTGTCCCAATTGGTCCTGGTTTGTCTGGTATATAAGTTAGTTTAACTCCCCACCGCTCTCCTTTACCAAAATAACCTTGGATTTGTTCTTTCTTGTAATTCACAAGCAGAATAATATTGGTAATCTGGTGTTTTTTGAAATGTTTGATAACATACTCTAGAATCGGTATCTGGTCTACCCCTATGGGCATCATAACTTTTTGCATATAGTAAGTCAGAGGCCGCATACGTTTACCCTCACCACCACAAAATAGAACGCCTATTGTTTCTTTCATCTTGTCTATGCACATATGTTTAGCTTGAAATATTTTTCGTAAATGATTCGTTTAACATACATAGTTTTCTAGTGATTTTCTGGTTATTCCCTTTAAGAAATTCTTATTAGGAAGTAAAATAGATAATTAAACATGGAACCTGCCAAAACATCAGTTCTCTCAGAAATAACTGAAAAACTGCGTAACAATATTGAACCTTCATTCTGGAAAGGCAGAGGGAATAGAGAATCTTTCAGGAAAAATGTTAAAGAATTGGTAGTATCAGGAATTCTATCGAAGGAAGAATATACCTATTTATTAAAAAATGAAAGAAGAATTCTAGTAAAAACTCAATTAATACATCTAATTCCAGAGTTACAATCTCAAGAGATTATCGAGACAACTCTAAAACATCTTTCTAACGTTGTTCTTGAGAAAAGAATTCGAGGAGTAGAAAGTAAAAGAGCTTCTAATGAAAAAGAGATTTTACTGCAGATTAACGAACATCTTAAGGAAACGTACCATCCTAAAATATCTACAGGGGTTGACGCTTTCAGTATTTTAAAACAATTAATTGAAGAGAGCTCAGACATAACTAAGGAACTCATAAAAATCTCTAATCACATGTTAGAAATTAGAGACGGTTTGCTAGAAAAAGGACATAAAGTAATTTTACTACACGAAATAGATAAGATTTCAACTCAATTAATATTTGCAGCTAAGAGCAACAATCCAAAAGATGTTCCTTCAAGAGACGAATTACTTAATATTCTGAAAGAGTTGCAACTAAAAGCCGAGTCATAAGTGGAACATCCCTTTCTATTTTTTATTATAATCAACTAAATAGTAATAATTTTATAATATATTATTAGCGTTGGTTTAATTTATTTGATAATTGGTGAGACAGTAATATGACTACGCGCAAAATTATATCTTCAGAATCTGTAACAGAAGGACATCCAGACAAAATATGTGACCAAATTTCTGACGCGATTCTTGATGCAATTCTAAAAGACGACCCTGATGCACATGTAGCATGTGAATGCTTTGTTACCACTGGACTTGTTTTAGTGGGTGGTGAGATTACTACTTCAAAGATTTGTAATATTGCGTATGAGAAAATTATCCGCGAAACAATTAAAGAAATAGGCTACAATGATTCGAGTATTGGTTTTGACTATCGGGGATGTGCAATAATAAACACAGTACACTCTCAATCAGAGGACATAGCACAGGGCGTGAAAAAAAATAAAGTGGAAGACCAAGGAGCTGGAGATCAGGGAATTATGTATGGATATGCATCAAATGAAACTCCAGAATTTATGCCTCTACCAATTACATTAGCTCACAAATTAACAATGAAATTGACCGAAGTTAGAAAAAATGGTACTTTGCCATTTCTTAGACCAGACGGAAAGTCGCTAGTTGCAGTAGAATATGAAAATGATAAGCCGATTCGTGTAGAAGCAATTGTTATTGCAGCTCAACATTCAGAAAATGTTACAAACGAAGAGATAGAAGCAGGATTAAAGAAAGAAGTCATAAAACCTGTAGTGCCAGCAGATTTGATAGATGATAACACTAAAATCTTCATAAATCGTACAGGTAGATTTGTTACGGGTGGCCCTCATGGAGATGCAGGACTAACAGGTAGAAAAATAATTGTAGATACCTATGGTGGTGTAGATTCACACGGAGGTGGAGCATTTTCAGGAAAGGACCCTTCAAAGGTTGACAGATCCGCGTCCTATGCAGCCAGATATGTAGCAAAAAATGTTGTAGCTGCCGAATTGTCTGATAAATGCGAAGTTCAAGTTGCTTATGCTATAGGAGAACCAAAACCATTAGCAGTAAATATTGGGTGTTTTGGAACTGAAAAGGTGCCTATAGAAATTCTAAAAGAAGCTATTCTTAGCGTCTTTGACTTCAGACCTGGAAGTATCATAGAACATCTTCAACTGAAACGACCAATTTATCAAAAAACCTCTTGTTATGGACATTTTGGCAGGGATTTACCAGAATTTTCTTGGGAAAAAACAGATCTTGTTGAGATTCTAAAACAAAAAGTGAAAGAATTGCAATAGTATTCAACGTCAAATTTTTCTTTCTTTCACAAACATTTTTTTATGTCCTCATGAGTAGTAATTGAAAACATGAATAGCGATAACGTCTTGGAAATAAAGAAAATCATTCAGAAAATTGTGAATGAAGAGAAACCAAAAACGGTTAAACAACTCATTAATAAAACCGCAATAATTACTGGTAACGATGAACAAGAGATTTATTTTGCTATTCAAGAATTGGAGAAAAACAAAATCATTCGATTAGGATCGCCAACACTATTAAGAGAACTCCCCACAACTGTTAATGAGTATCTGTTTAGAAATAGGTATTTTAGTATAGAATTTTGGATTATTATATTTTTAATATGCGCTTTCTTTCCAGTAGGAATGTTGATTCCTGCAGATTCTTCCTTTCAATTTTTACGAGTAATTATTGGTGTATTATTTGGTTTATTTATCCCTGGTTGGACAATTACCAATCTAGTATTTCCTAAACTTTACGAAAAAATTGACCAGTTAGAACGAGTTTTAATAGCAGTAGGTATGAATATTGGAATAATTATATTTTCAGGACTAATACTTAATGAGATTTGGTTAATCGATTCAGTTCCCTTTGTAATCATTATAGGAAGTTTCACATTTCTGATGCACCTATTATCTGTTACTGTTCGAATTTTGATAGGTTCAAATAAAATCCAAATTAAGCTTCCCAAAATCAGTACCTTAAGAAAAAAAGTGAGGAAAGATGAAAAATAGGATTATAATTTCTCTAATAATCAGCAGTATAATATTGCTTCATCCTATTCCTAACACATTTTCAACTACATTTGCACAGTCAGCGGAGCAAGCAGAAATAGTAATTCGACAAGCTTCTGACAAGCTTAAAACTATATTTAATTTGTTGGAGGATTTAAAAAGATTTGATGCAGATGTGAGAGATATTGTATTGCAAACAGATGATTCTCTTCAATTAATAAATGAAGCTAAACAATTGTTTTCTAATGCACAATATGACCTATCAATTGAAAAAGCAAATCAGGCTTTAACACAACTTGAAGGAGTAGAAGAGGAGATAGAAGAGATTAATAAGACAGTTGTAAGAGAATCATGGCTTATTTATAGCATAATCGGAGTTATGGGGGCAATTGCTTCAATTGGTTTTGTCTTTCTCTTTATAAAGAAAATTTATCCATGGTATAAAAATAAATTACTCGAAGAATATGGCAATCTGGAAATAGTTTACAACAAGGAAAAGGAGGGTTAATTAAATGTCAAAAAACAACAAATCAAGTAATATTCAAAGAAGGAATAAAATTCCGAAAATAAACTTAAACAAAATAATTACTTTGATTTTGGTTGTATCAACAATGGGAGCTATAATCACAATAGCTTCAGTAGTCTTTTTCCCGGGACAACAAAATGGATTCTCAGAATTATCTTTATTGATGTATGATAATGCAGAAGGGACTTATGTGGCCAACAATTTTCCGGAAGATATCAGTCAAGATGACAATGTGACAGTTTTCTTTATGGTAAAGAATTTTGAAAATAAAGTAACTTACTATCAAATCCAAATTAAAGTTACGGAAATTTCCCAGAATATTAGTCTTGTAGAGCCTTTATCGCTTTCAAATTCGAGAACTCTTTATATTAATGAAACCTTTGAAAAAATCTTATCTCCTGCTACTGATAACGAAAAAGAGGAGAGCGGTGTTCTAGCAGGACAATATATATGGGGACCAGTCAATGTTACTCTCTTTATGAACAATACATTGGAGTATATTTTAGGAGGGGCTGACAGCTTAAAATTTGTTTTTGAGTTATGGAAATATGACCCCTTGGGCGATAATTTTCAATATTCTGGTATTTTCACTTTTCTAGAACTTTCCTATAATTAGGTGATTATTATGGTTACAATTGTATTAATCCTTTCTGACATTCATAGTCAAAGAATTACTTTGGAAAATATTCTCCAGAGAGCAGAAGAGATAATAACACAATCTTTCATAGTTTTAATTGCAGGAGATATAACAAATTTTGATACCATAGAAAATATGGCATCATTACTTGAACTTGTTTCTGAATACAGTTCTAAAATCTACTTCGTTTTTGGCAATTGCGACCCCTATTATGATGCAGATAAATTACGGACAAAATCTATTCATATTGAATCTAATCCGCAATCATATGAAGGAATTACTTTCGTTGGTTTTGGCTCTGCTTCCCCTCAAGTAAATCATAAGGTTCTAAGAAAGTTGAAAAAAAGAGAGGAAAAAGTGTGTTTACTAACACACGTTCCACCTTATGGAACAAATGCAGACACAGTTTCTTTGAATAAGCATGTTGGATCAAAAGAAGTGAGAAAACTTTTAGAAACGTATTCGAACATATTCCTCTCTGTTTCTGGTCACATACATGAATCACCTACAATTTCATCACTAGGAGATTGTTTCACTATTAACCCAGGCTCCGTTACTCGAGGTTATTTTGCTATTATTGAGATAGATGAAGATTACAAAATTCAAGGAAATATATACAACATCCACGAATTGTGATAAAAATGCGAAAATCCAGAACTAAACTTAATCACTTCAATTCAATTCAAGAATTTCAGAAATTTATTACTGAAACATATCAATTTGTGAAAAACAAATTTATTGAGAATAATCATAGTCAATCTCATTCGCTTGAGCATACTATAAGGGTTACGAACACATGTTTGACACTTGCCCAACGTCTTGGAGCAAAAATTGATATTCTATTAACTGCCGCTCTGTTTCATGACGTTGGGAGAGCTGAAGAGGAAAAAACTGGACAAAATCATGCGGAGATTAGTGCAGAGATTGCAGAGGATTACTTAAGGAATCAAGGAAAGCAAGACATGGTCAATGAAGTGTGTGATGCGATAATTTCTCATAGGTTTAGCGTGAAAACAGAACCAAAATTCAAAGAAGGAAAGATTCTAAAGGACGCAGATGCACTAGATGCTCTAGGCACTATTGGTCTATACAGAGTGGTAAGCTATTCAGCGGAAAGAAATGTTGATATGCAAGGAACTAACAAACATTTTCACGATAAGTTGCTTGTCTTATCATCCCTAATGCACTTTAAATTCAGTAGAAAACTTGCTGAAAAGAAGAGTAAGATACTGATTTCTTTCTCAAATGGTTTAGAAAGAAACATAGATAAATCAAAATTCGAAAAATTACTCCAGAGGTTGGAAAAATAATAGCAAAAAACCAGAATTTTAAATAGGTCATGGACGTAAATCTTTAGTTGATAACAAAAATCCGGTGAAATTATGTTGAATATTAAACAAGGTGATATGGTCAAAATAAATTATACATGCAAAACTGCTGAAGACGGAAAAATCTTTGACACAACCTTTGAGAAAATAGCTAAAGATAATGATATCTTTGATGAAAAAATCATATATCAGCCTTTTACCCTGGTTATCGGTAAACATAGATTGCCTGTAGGCCTAGAAGACGCACTTATTGGATTAAAAGAAGGCGATTCAAAAACAATAGAGGTAGAAGCTAAGAGAGGTTTCGGTCTAAGAGATCGCTCAAAAATCCGCTTGATACAAAGAAGAGAATTTCAGAAGCATCAGATTAAACCAAAAGAGAATGCAAAAGTGGAAATAGGGGGACAAAAAGGCAGAATTCTGAAAGTATCAAGTAGTAGAGTCAAAGTTGATTTTAATCATGATTTAGCTGGATTTGATCTCATCTATGATGTTGGGATAGTCAAAAAAGTTACAGACATAAAGGAACAATGTATTTGTTTACTTGAGAAGAGATTACCAGGTGTAGATTTCTCCAAAACAAAAATGGAAATTAAAGACAAGACAATTATCATAGAATTACCACAGAACACACGGTTCATGGAATACATTCAATTTACCAGAAATGGTTTATCCAGAGATTTAGGAGAAATAACAAGCAAATTTGATAGAGTAACTTTTATTGAGCATTATGAGATAGAGAAGAAATAAGAATTACTCTTTTTCTACCTTTTTAGCTTTTATTAGAACTAGTTTAAAATCTAACGGGCATGTTAATTCCCTAAGTATGTCTTGCACTTTGACCTTGCTGGTGACATCAAAGATAGGAGGCATGCAGAAATCATAATTTTCACATAATATCTCTTTGCATTTCAGGGGATTTCTTTTGAGCAAAATATTTTCAAGATATTTTTGATGTGTAACACTGATAGTATAATCGGCTTCTTCTACAACACATACAAGCATTGGTTGATTTTCAATCAAGCAAATATGCTCTTTCTTCCTTACTTCAGTTACTTTGTAAGAGTGATTTTCCTTCAATACATCTACACAAACCTTCTTCAACGGACATTGATCACAAATTTTAGATGCACCTAGATGCGTAAACGTATAATCGGGTTCTGCAGCTTCTTTTTCTACTAGAGTTATAACCATTTCTTGAGGTAATTATAGAATAGCTTTTTTAAGATTAAGAAATACGTCTTTTAATCTTGAATGAGTGTATTAGTTTCTAAGTTTAGTCAATAAAGAATGTAGATGAATTATGATGCGTGATAGAGAGGATCATATTGATGCCCATAAACTAGGAAATGAGTATGGTTATGACGTTTACATGGTTGATAGATTCATAGAAATGATGGGGGAAGAGGAAACCTCAAAATTAATACAATTTAATGAAACTAAAATAAATAAAACAATAAGATTGAATCCTTTAAGATCTAGTTTTGAACACACTACTGAATTATTAGAACGAAAAAGAATCAAACTTCAAAGCATCGAAGGATTACCTGAAGCACGGGAAATTGTTGAATCGCCTGTTCCAATAGGAGCAACCCCAGAATACTTAGCAGGATATTATATGTTGCAAGGAAAAAATTCCATGTTACCCACAAAAATTTTAGACCCAAAAAGCGATGAACTAATTGGTGATTTAGCTGCAGCACCAGGAGGAAAAACATCACATTTAGCTCAGTTGATGAATAATGAAGGTGTAATAGTTGCACTGGAAATAAGCTCAAATAGATGTAGGAGTTTAAACTCAAACTTATCACGCATGGGTGTCGAGAACACTATTGTTTTACAATACGATTCTAGAAAAGTATCGGAATTAGAGCTTGAATTTGACAAAATTTTGTTAGACGCACCTTGTTCCGGATCAGGTGTGATAATTTCAGACCATACGAGAAAGAAATCAAAAACAATGCAAAATATTCATGATTATCACTTATATCAAACAAAGTTGTTAACAGAATCCTTAGGAGTTCTTAGATCAGGCGGAGAACTAGTCTATTGTACATGTTCTTTGGAACCAGAAGAAAATGAACTTGTAATAACAAAAATTCTAGAAGATCATGACTGTAGGATTGAGGAAATTGCTATAAAGGGGGAAAAGGGTTTATTGAAATTTCAAAAATATGCTTTTCATCCAGAAGTAAGAAAAGCTAAAAGAATCTATCCCCACACTTCAGAAGGTGAAGGATTTTTTATAATAAAATTGGTGAAAGATTGATGAAGAACGAGAAAATAGCTTTTCGAAAGGCTTCGGAAGATGAAGTGAATATTATTGTAAAACATATCGAGAAGTATTTTGGTGAAAAAGCAGTTGGTTCCTTACAAAATCGTTGTCTTTGGATAAAAGATGGAAATATTAGAGAAGTTTATGCTTTACACACCAGCATTGAAAGAGTGGTAGAATCAATTCCACACGGTGCTTATTCGGCTGGAATACTTGTTGGTTCTTTAATAAAAGATAATTTCCAATTAGAGATTGAAGGAAGCCTGTTAATTAGATCTGTAACAAAAAAAGTACTACATATTAAAACGGATCAATTCCTTTATGGTAAATCTATTTTCGCAGAAAATATTGTAGACTTTGACTCTGCTTTTCAGAAGGGAGATTTATTAATTATAGCGGGTAGAAATAACATTCATTACGGAATCGGTGAAGTGAACTTAAGTTCAGATGAATTAAGCAAAGCACCTTCAAACACGGTGGCAATAAGTGGGAATAAGAACATACCGAGAGATAGAGGATGGTATTTACGAAAAGGTAACTGAGAACATTTTGAAAAATTTCTCCAATGACAGTCAATTTAACACCTAAATTCAATAACAAAAAGTATTTAAAGAATATTTTATGATTAAAATTAGTTTAATCCTTTTGTTTAAACAAAAAATTAAGCCTATTCTAAAGATACTTGTACTTAAATGAATATTATGGGTTGGATATCTTGAGTTATAAAGAAGTACTAGAACAAACCTCCAAAGACATACGTGCAGAATTACCAAATAATTCAGAAATAACAAAGATAGAATTCGAAGGACCAGAAGTCGCAGTCTATTCACGTAATCCTAAAGTATTGGTAGATGATGAAACCTTAGTAAAAGAATTAGCTAAGAAGTTAAGAAAAAGAATTGTTATACGATCTGATCCTGAAGTTAGATTGCCCAAAGATGAAACAACTTACTTGATAACAGATCTTGTTGGAAAAGAAGGTGAAATAACTACAATAGATTTTGATGAACTTGTAGGAGAAGTTATCATTGAAGCTCTAAAACCAGGAGTTATCATTGGTAAATCTGGCGAAATGTTACGAACAATCATCGCAAAAACATTTTGGAGACCAAACGTTATGCGAACGCCTCCAATTGAATCGCGCGTTATTAAAACAATTCGACATCTCTATCAGGAACATTCAAAGAAACGACTGGACATTTTAAAGATAATAGGAAAACGCATTCACAGACCTATAATTTACAGAGATGATACAATAAGAGTAACAGCTTTAGGTGGTTATGCAGAGGTGGGTAGAAGTTGCTCATTGATTCAAACAGGTGAGAGTAGAGTATTGGTAGATTGTGGCATCAATGTAGGTAGTAACTCACCTAACAATACATTTCCACGTTTTGATCTTCCAGAGTTTGATATTGAGGAGTTGGATGCTGTTGTGGTATCGCATGCACATCTTGATCATTCAGGCTTTATACCTTATCTTTTCAAATATGGTTACAAAGGCGCAGTTTATGCTACAAAACCTACAAGAGATTTAATGACTATGCTTCAGATAGATTATCTAGATGTAGCTGCAAAAGAAGGTAAAACCCTGCCATATGAACAAAAAGATATTAGAGAGTCTGTTCTTCATACAATTGTTTTGGGTTATGGAGAGGTAACTGATATCACCCCAGATATTCGTTTGACTTTTCACAATGCGGGGCACATAGTAGGAAGCGCTATTCCACACCTCCATATTGGTGAGGGCGTCTACAATGTTGCATTTGCTCATGATATTAAATTTGCACGATCTAATCTTTTAGACATAGCAAACGTTAGATTTCCGAGATTGGAAACACTATTCATAGAATCTACATACGGTAAGCCTCAAGACATCCTTCCACCTCGTGTTGAGTGTGAAAAGATGCTAAGGAATATTGTTAATGATACAGTTAAGAAGAAGGGGAAGGTGCTTATTCCTGTTCTTGCGGTGGGAAGAGCTCAAGAAATTCTTGTAGTATTAGAGAATTTAGTGAGAAACAGAGAGATTCCTTCTATTCCAATATATACCGATGGTATGATTCGCGAGGCGTCAGCAATCACTACAGCTCATCCAGAATTTCTATCAAAAAATGTTCGAGAAAGGATATTCCATGCAGGTCAGAACCCGTTCTTAGCTGAACAAATGAAACATGTAACTTCAAATGATGAACGAGACTTAATTATACAAGGTGATCCGGCAATCATTGTTGCCACGAGTGGTATGCTTAACGGTGGACCAAGCGTCCAGTACTTTAAAGCTCTATGTTCCAATCCAAATAATTCACTAATCTTTGTCAGTTATCAAGGTAAAGGTACTTTAGGTAGTAAAATCCAGAAAGGCATAACAGAAATTCAGATGATGGAAGATCGCAAAACTGTAATGCACCATATTGAGATGCAAGTGCATAGTATTTCAGGTTTTACTGGTCATAGTGACAGAAGAGAATTAGAAAGTTACATTCATAAAATAATACCGAAACCTGAGAGGTTCATAGTACTTCATGGAGAAGAATCCAAAGCAAATAAATTTGCTTCATGGATATATAAAACAACAAAACGAGAGAGTATGGCTCCTCCAAACGGTACAACAGTTAGATTGAGATGAGATTTAGAACTTTGCAGACCAAATTGCATCCTTTAGATGATGGATCAGCTTAACTACTTTCCCCTTTTTAGTTTTATCAAATTCCTTTGAATCTATGAGAGACATCCCTATTCCAAGGATTGTATTAGCTTTTTCCTCTTGAATTACTACGTAGTTATTCTTTGTTATGTTTTCATCAAAAGAAACGATACCTGGTGCCATAACATCTGCACCATTAGTGATGAATCTTATCGCGCCCACATCTACTACAATTTTAGGTAACTTAAGTTCATATTCTCTAAGAAAATGTATTGAAGGAAGATATGTCTCATTATGAAGAAACCACCAAATTTTTTTGTCCTTAACGATGAAAGTTCCTTCATTAGTTTTTATGCTTTCAAGAATCAATGATTTTTGAAAGCAAATAGAAATTCCTTCACCATACAATTCTACTAAACTCAATTGTAGTAAACGTTTTTCTTTATTGTTCAAAGTTTTTTTTGATTTCATTTGCATATTATCACAAACTGAACGATTTCTATATTCCTAATCTTTCTAAAATAGAACCATATATTTCTCTAATAGCTTCATATCTTTCTTTGGATGACATTCCTAGAA
>JAGXNV010000228.1 GCA_019894795.1 Candidatus Heimdallarchaeota archaeon
ATTTACATATTCCACGAACACAGATAGTAAATATGAGTGATGTAAAAAATTTAGAGTCATTTATTTTTCCAAGAAAAGAAAGTGTTAGAGTTTTAATAGGAAAATATCCTGAATTCAAGGATAAGCCTACAGATTTTATCAGAAGAGTTGATCGATACAATTTGATAGAACAAGAAGATTTTCTAACTTCACTTCCGAAAACTATTATTGATCGAACAGGTCTCGATCTCTGGACTTTAATCAGAAGGATGGTTTGGAGAGTTTCTCCAACTCCAATAAGACTTCTCAGTCAAACTCATGAAGAACCTTTAGACCTCTGGAAATTAAATAGGACCTCTTTAGTACAGCTTTTAGAAGAAAAAGGATATGAACAAATTGCTGAGAATTATCAAGATTACTATTATGAAGGATGGTTAGCTTTTCTAGATGGATTTAGCAATTCTGATAATATGAGAAGAATAATTTCGCTAGGTTTTGAAATTATAAAAGATTGTATTTATGAAGTGAAAAAAATAGGGATTTAAATCGGTTCCAATTGAATAAATTCGAGCATTCGAACAAGTTTCATAAATTCCTCTGTTTCAAAAATATCTCCATGTTCCTCTTTATCATAACCGAAGAGATTTTTCGCATCTTTGAATTTTTCACACCAATAAATGAGATGTTTGTATTTCTCTTCTTCTGGCTCAACTAAAGTTGCTTTAACGAGCATTCTTCTGAACCCCTTCTGAATTTTGATAACTTGGTTTTCTGCTGCGAATATATTTTTCAACCAGTCAGCGTTTTTACCTCTAGCACAATATAGAGTCATTTTATTTGTATAAAGTATTTTGTGTAAAACAGGTCTTCGCCTTATTTTACCTGTTTTTCTTCCTACAGTTTTAAGGATAATTAGCTTTTTACCAACACCAAATAAAGGAAGAAAATTGATTCGATAAAGGAAAATAACAAAAGAGTTTAACCTGTTTGTAAATCTTCTAAATTTCTTATCTCCTGACTGGTGCCTATAGACAATAGAACCTTTTGAAGGTAACACAAGTTCCATAAGAAAAAGTTTGTTTGAGACATAAAAATATATCTGCGTTAAAATCTTTGAACTTGAGCTTTCAATCCTAAATCATCAACATACTTCTTCATTTCTTCATGATTTAACTCTCTATTTAATCCAGAATAAGCTGTAACAGCTGCTTCTAGAACATTGGTTCCAAATGATCTACCTTGAACTCTTGGAGTTGTTGTGATTACTGCTGCCACACCTCTGTCTTTCAGATTATCTATATCCTCTGCTGTTGTTGTATTTGTCAAGATTATCTTGTTATCCAAGTTATCCGGTGCATATTTTTTTGTGTATAAATAATCTCCAGCAATCACTGTTGCTCTTTCATAGAATTTTTTATACTTAGGTTTTCTTACATCTTGACTTGAACCAGTTGGATATATCCAACTCATAGGCATTCTTCTAACGAAGGGTAAGATGATACTAGCAAGGAAAGGAACTTTGTCTAATCCTTTTACCGCAATAGGTAAACCTAAACCAAGCATGAAATCCCCACAAGTAATATCTAATCCAACATCGGCTAATGAACAAGCCATTTCCCATCTGTCTACTGCTGTGGACATAAAAGCTGTTTTTGGTTCATCATCAAATATATCTTTGATTTGATCATAAGATTCTTGCATTGAGTTTCTTTCGATAGTTTTCTTGATACCAGTTCCATCAACAATAGGTGTTTTTTTGATACCAGAGATCAACCTATCAGCTTGTTTTACTCGGTATACTTTATCACCTATATGAAAAGCAAACATAAAACCACCTGCACCAAAGCAATCAACAGATCCATCTAATTCTTCAAATCGCTTTTTACACAGTTTTGCGTCGCCATCCACACCCTCACGGCTCATTTCAATTTTCTCATTACTTAATTGTAAAATTCCTTTATGATCTCTTGAACTACTACCAAGTGATACTGAAATAACCTTCTTCATAATTACCACATTACAGTTCAGAATTCTGTATCTAATTGAAAAACGGTTGGTTGCTTATATAATACTAGATGAAAAGTAAAAATATAAGATGAAATTAGGTCAATTGTCACTTGAATTTACTTATCAATTCATTTGGATGAGTGTCAAAAAGCTGATCAAAATATTTTTCAGGAATACCTGCTCCTCTTGCAGTAGCTTTAGCTTTTTTCACGGAGAGGAAATCTCTAGGAGCGTGAAAATCTGAATTTAGTATCAACTTAGCTCCAGCTTCTAAAGCAAATCGAGCAACTCTCCCATTGCCTAAATCGTGTCCTACTCTTGTAGTTATTTCCAGATAAACATCATTCTCTTTTGCAGTTTCAGCTTCCTCGAAGGATAAGTTTCCAGGATGAGCTAAAATATCTACATCTGGACATGAAACAGCAGTTAGGTTTGTTCCTTCTGCAACTGGTTCAACAATGGTCTCTCCATGTACAACTACTAGAAAGTTCTTTTCTTTAGCTTTCTTTGCAAGAATAGGTATTCTGTAAGGTGGTACATGAGTTATTTCAACCCCTAGAATGAAGAGTATTTCATCTTGGAAATCTTCTTGTAAATTAATTAAGCTATTAAGAATAAAATCGATATTCGAAGAATCAACATGATCTGTTATTGCCATAGCAAAGAATCCGTTTACAACAAACCTACGTATTTGTTCAGCTGGGGAGAGAACACCATCAGATAAGAAAGTATGTGTATGGAAATCAGTAAGTTTCATAAGAAGTTAGTTGAATGAAAGTTTAAGAAATTTATGTTAAAAGCCTAATCTGTTACATTTGTGACAAGATAGGAAGCTGTCATACTGACAACTTATACTATAACTAACCAGGAATATATTATTTAAGTGAAAAAAGAAAAAGGAAATTAATTTACTAATTCCTCTAATTTATCGATTTGGCCTGTAAGATAATTTATACCTTTTTGCCAGAAATTTGGGTCATTCAAATCAACTCCAATTTCAGCAAGCATTTGCTCAGGGGTTAAAGAAGTACCAACGGAAAGCAGTTTTACAAATTTTGGCTTAAACTTGTCTTTCTCTTCTAAATATAGCTGATAAAGCGCTATCACAAGCAGATTTGCCATATTATAAGCATATACATAGAAAGGAACATGAATGAAATGAGATACAACAAAGCAGCAAATCGAATAATCTTCTTTGATGTTGACTACTGAATTACCGAACATTTTTTCCATTTCTTCAACGTAAATATCCTTGTATTCTTGTGTTGTAGGTAATTTGGTTTTCATTAATTCGTGCATTCGTTTTTCAAAATTATAGAAAGCATTTTGTCGGTGTGATGTAGAGAAATTTCCTTCAATATGGTTACATAATAATGCAATCTTCTCAGCTTTCGACATATCTTGTTCCATGAGATAATCAAATGCTAAAATCTCATTGAAAACTGAAGCTATTTCCGCAACAGCAAGAGAAGAGCCAATATTAGTAAAAGTTTGATTTTGTTGGATATAATAATGGTGTAGAGCATGACCAAGTTCATGAGCAAGAGTAAGGACAGATTCAATATCACCTGTGAAGTTGACGAAAACAAAAGGATACTGTGTTTGTCTTCCATAGCTACAGAAAGCTCCTCCTGTTTTTCCTTTTCTTGGTGTTACATCAATATGCTTGAGTTCGTACATTTTCTGTATAATATCTTTGAATTCAGGCAAAAACCTTTCATTTACATTCTTAACCAAATCTATTGCTTCATCGTAAGTATATTTTTTCTCAATCTCCCCTACAGGAGCATAGATGTCAGACATTTTCAGTTCGTCTAGACCAATAATTTTCTTTTTCAAGTTATAGTACTTTTCAACTATTGAATTGCTTCCCGTAGTTACTTTCCCTAAAGTTTCGACTATCTTATCGCTTATCTCATTATCAAAATTTCTTCTTGAGATTGGTTTTTCATAATTCTTTCTTTTTGTTTCAAGGTCCCAATCTTTCAAAACATTGTTGTAAATGTGGGTGAAAATTAGTTCATTTTCTTTGAATTTAGAAACAAATGTTTGAAGGGCTCTATATCTCACATCTCTATCTTTGTGATACATGAAAGCAAAGATCTCAGACCCTGTCAGCTCTTTCTTTTCACCGTCTACCTCGAATTCGTACATGAAAGCACTTTCAATTTCATCATAAAGTTTAGTGAACCCACCTCTCCCAGTTAGGTCTTTCATCATAATTATTTGTTCTTCCTTTTCAGAAAGTTGATG
>JAGXNV010000229.1 GCA_019894795.1 Candidatus Heimdallarchaeota archaeon
GAGATGATGATGTCTGGGTCTTTATCGACAGCCAGCTCGTTCTTGACCTTGGTGGATTTCATCTGCCGGAATATGGAGAATTTTATCTTGATGATGGGGACTCTCTTGAATTCAATCATGGTGACTACGAGATTGTAAAAATCAATGGAGAGAAAAAAACAGGCGATACCTGGTATTTCAACATTACTAGAGACAGTAAAAAGAAGAAATATGTTGATCTAGGAGAAATAACCATTATGGGTGAAGAAAAATCTAGTTATTTGGTGTTCGAGAAATAATCCTCTAATCCAAATATTTTCTTGCTGTTCGCCAATTTATCTTCTGGAAGGATTCTGCATATTTTACGTATGCCATTCTTCCTGTCATAAGCATTCCTGCTAATTTATACGCTCTAACAGGCCATTCACCATATGCTTCTTCATATACATTGAAGAATTCCATTATTCTATCATGTTGTTCTGTAACATCAACATAAACACAATTTTGTGTATTTGGATCATCTCCTAGATTAGGTGTGTATAAACTAATAGGTTTTCTGTGAGGTTCTAGAGTGTTATTATCCTCATTGTATCTAGCATATGAGATTGCATCAAGAACAATGTCATGTGTATAACGATGATCAGGGTGTCCAACCCCCATAGTCTTAGATTTTCCCCAAGTAATTATAATGTCAGGTTTTAGTTGTTTGAAGATTCTAGCTACATGTTTAGCATTTTCAACTGAAGGAAAAACACCCGAATCTGGGAGGTTCATCAACCGATATTGAGCTCCAATTATTTTCTCAATTTGATTAACATGCCCTTGTCTAATCAGTGTAATTTCATCGTGGCTTCCTATCAAAGAAGATGCGTTTTCCCCATGAGTTAACATAATAACATAAACATTATCACCACGATCGCTGTGATTCATAAGAGTGCCAACAGCTCCAGCTTCATCATCTGGATGAGCAAAAACTGCTACAACATTGAGTGGTTGATATTTATCATTCATCATTATGTTATCTGATTGTGTTCTTAAAAAAACAACTGTTATACAAAAAAAGAGGGATGTTATTAAATCCCGTATAATACGGAGTATTTCTTATTCAAGAAGTCTATTAGATACTTAGGAGTAGGATATTCGCCTGTAACCACTTTAACTAGTTCTGGAGCATCATATAGATTACCCTTTTCTTGGACATTAGTTTTCATCCATGTTAAGATTGAAGAAACATCTCCACTTTCCAGTTTTATGTTCCAATCTGGAATGTCTTCTGTCAGTTTGTTGAAGAACTGTGCAGCATAGATGTTGCCTAGTGAATAAGTAGGGAAGTAACCAAAAGTTCCTCCACTCCAATGTATATCCTGGAGTACTCCATCACTGTCTTTTTCTACTTCAATACCTAACATTTCCTTCATTTTGTCTTTCCAAACTTGTGGTAGATCTTTAATTTCAATCTTTCCTGCGAATAGATCTCTTTCAATTTCGAATCTTAGAATGATGTGGAGGTTGTATGTGACTTCGTCTGCTTCTACTCTTATAAACGATGGTTCTACAGCATTTATTGCTCGAATAAACTCTTCGTATTGAACATCAGAAAAGATATCTCCGGTGAGTTCTTTGAACCTGTCTAAGTAATAGAACCAAAATGATTTGCTTCTACCAAGTGTATTTTCGTAAAACCTAGATTGAGATTCATGAAGACCTAATGAACAATAGTTTCCAATTGGTTGATATCTGAACTTTTCAGCTTGATTTTGATCATAACAACCATGACCACCTTCATGCATAACTGAGAAAAATGAACTTGTGAAATCTTCTTCCATATATCTTGTAGTGATTCTTACATCGTCATAATCACCAGTTGTAAATGGGTGAGTTGAAACATCAATTCTTCCTTTTTCTAGATTGAAATCAATTAAAGAAGCAAGATCTTTAGATATTTTATCTTGAACATCCAGAGGAACCTTTCTGTTTATTAGAGATGTATTAGGTTGATTTGGTGCATCTCTGCATTTCCTGATTAGTTCAAAAGTTGCTTCCTTCAAAGGGTTAAAGATTTCTGTATATTTTTCACTTGACATACCTGGTTCAAAATCATCAAGAAGAACCTCATAAGGAGGAGTCTCAGGGTTGATATAGTTAGCATATTTTTTTGTCATTTCAAACACTTTCTCTAAGTGTGGTTGAAATACAACAAAATTATTTTCAGCTCGTGCTTTTTTCCATGCTTCAGTGGCCATTACGGATGTTTTAGTATATTCAACAACAAACTCTTCTGGTAATTTTGTTACTTTATCATAATCTTTCTGAATTAGATGAATATTTCTCTTTTCTACTTCAGATAATTTATCGTAATCTTCACTTTCTTTTAGTTCTCTCAGTAATTCTCCAATTGTTGGATTAGTACCGAGTTTGTGGTTTAGTCTTGCTACATACCCTTGTTGCTCGCTTCTCTGGATGATCCCTCCTTTAGGCATTAGTACCTCCGTATCCCAACCCAGAAGCATACCTATTTGACCAACAACTTGAATTTCTTTATAAAGATCTAAGAGTTGATTGTATTTATCCTTCATTTTAATCATCATTCGAGTTTGAATTTTCATTTAAGAAAGAGACTGATAAGTATTTTGCCTTCATAGAAATTTTTCTTGTCACAACCTATTTGTAAAAATATAAATAACACCAACTCTTTTCTAGTTATTATGAACTTCTCAAGTTTAAAGACAAGAATTTTAATTATTTCATTATTACTCGCTTCCGTTCCTTTGACTCTCGTCACTGGGAATAGTTCAGAACCTATCCTATCAACTCCTTCCTTAGATGCTATCAACAAAGATTGGACTGTTTTGATCTATATGTGTGGTGATAACAATTTAGAATATTTTGCTCTCGATGACTTAAATGAACTCGAAGCAGCTGGAGGTACAACTGCTGATGTTAATGTTGTAGTCATGGTAGACCAAAGCACGGCTGA
This sequence comes from Candidatus Heimdallarchaeota archaeon, assembly GCA_019894795.1. GTDB lineage: Archaea > Asgardarchaeota > Heimdallarchaeia > Heimdallarchaeales > Heimdallarchaeaceae > UBA460. Next base: position 2,957 of record JAGXNV010000229.1, read on the forward strand.
CTATCCTGAACCTGCTTATGTGAGTGCTTGGACTGAATCTAGATATTATGTAATTGAAGGCGACTCCTTAACTAGCACCTTTACCTCTCCTCTCAATGCTTCTCTTGGAGAACTCAATATGGGTGATGGTGCAACTTTAGAGAATTTTGTTGATTGGGGATTAACAAACTTTCCTGCAAACAATACCGCTCTTATCCTTTGGGACCATGGTGGTGGTTTAGATGGTGTTTGTTGGGATGATGATAATAATGATTTTCTAACAATTGATGAGGTTGATGATGCTTTAGAAGGTTATTACTTTGACTTAATCGCCTTTGATGCTTGTATAATGGGACAAGTAGAAATTTTATATGAACTCTCAGATAATTGTGGAACGTTGGTATCAAGTCTATACAATATTCCTGGAGATGGTTTCCCTTATGATATCATCCTAGCTGAATTGATTTCTAACCCAACTTTAACAGCTAGTGAGTGGGCAGACATAATTGTATTCGAATATGTAGATTCCTACGCTATATATGATTTAGACGTAACTCTTTCAGCTTATAATACTTCAGCAATTACAGGAATTGAGACACTCGTAAATGATTTTTCCCATGCATTGATTGCTGCATTACCAACTTATTACAGCACCATTTACAATGCAATAAATATGGCAGATAGCTATATGCCAGATTTTGTATGTGAGTTTTATCAGTTCATTGAGGAAGTGCAGAGTATAGCTGCGTTTGGAGTAGATACAGCAGCAGCCAATCTTATTGCCATGTTGGACGATGCCTTAATTGCTTCAGAATCGAGTTTGTACACAACTCCATATGGTCTATGGATTTTCCTACCAAGCTTACCCTATAATTACATTAATGATTTCTATGTCTACTCGAACCAAACTGTTGTTAATAGTTATGTCAATAATTATTATGACTTCGAATTTGTTGCTAACACAGATTGGGACAATTTCGTTTATGAGTGGAGGGACGCTGTAGATGGGCTCATCTCCTCAGTATCAACTAGTACTCCTTTCTCCGGGTCATTAACAGACGGCAGTCTAAAATATATTCAAGCGGATCTATCTAACCCCGGTGCTGGTATAGCTTATATGGCTACACTTACCATGGACGCTGCTGTGGACTTTGATCTATATGCTTTCAACGAAGAAGCTTATTTAGGTATGTCAAATAGTGTTTCTGCTTCAAGTACAAATATAGATGCAAATGATGAAGTCATTATTCTTCCAATAACTGCCGTTACAACAGTTTTCTTCATGGTATACTCATACTT
>JAGXNV010000230.1 GCA_019894795.1 Candidatus Heimdallarchaeota archaeon
CTTATTATCTCAACGAAAAAGCTGGTTATCGTGATGACACCATCATCGGTAAGAAAAGCGAAACTGACTACTTCAATGTTTGTAACGCTGGTGACCAGACTGTCAAAGTTCTAGCCTGGATTGGCCAATTCGTTAAAATCTTTGAAGAGATGACTGGAGAACCTCTTGAGTTCAAAGACTGGACTTTAGAAACTACCATGTTTGCTGTTCAAGGGCCTAAATACAAGACTGTTTTAGACAATCTTGGTGTTCCTGACACTGGCAGATGGCAAATGGCTGAAGCTGAAGTTGAAGGTTGTAGATGTCTATTCACTGGAACTGGTTATACTGGTGAAAATGGTTTTGAAGTAGTTATTTTTGATTCTGATCTTGCCAATCCTGAAAAAGGCATCAAGGTTTGGAATGCTATTCTAGAAGCTGGTAAAGAAGTAGATATCGCCCTCTGTGGTCTTGGAGCTCGAGATGCTCTTAGAATTGAAGCTGGATTACCTCTTTATGGGGAGGACATTCACGAAGGTGTCAACCCTGTTGAAACTGGCTATGACTTCAAAATGTTCTGTAAACATGACAAAGAACCTTTCTACTTTGGTAAAGAAGCTCTCCTAAAAGCCAAAAACGAAGGTGTAAAGATCAAACATGTCGGCATTAAATTACTTGATAAAGGCATTCCTAGAGCAGATTATGAAATTCTTAACATGGCTGGTGAAAAAGTAGGTTACATGGTTAATGGTGTCCGTTCCCCTGTCATTGGCAATATAGGTATTGGTATGGGTTATATAGACATAAAATATTCTGAACCTGAAACTGAAGTTTTAGTGCAAATTCGCAAGAAGCAGGTTAAAGCTAAAATAGTTAACCTCCCATTCTACGACACCACAAAGTGGGGCTGGAAAAGAGAACAATAAAATTGCTTCTCCTTTTCTTCTTTTTTATTTTCTTTATTCTCAATAATTAAAACACAAAATAATACATAAATTACAGAAAATTCATTCACACTAAAAATTTGATACTAAATTAAGTGATGGTTAGAAGTCCATTGCTTTTTTTATTTTTTTATCAAAAAAATCCTTGTTAGTAACAATTAGCTAATTTTCCTGGAAATCATCTCACTTTTCTAATTTATTTTACATTTCATTAATCGCTTTTAGATAATGTTTTAAGTTATATGTAGCAGTATCTCCATATCTTGATTGTATTATAAATAACCACAATAGTTTTTCACAATATGAAATTTCAACAGTTTCTCCAGTTAGTTTTTTTGTATCATTAACCACTTTATATTCCGTCTACATTAAAGAACCATCAAGCAATAAAGAAACTAAAAAACATAAACAGTTACTTCGAATAATATTTCCGTTTATGGTCTATGGCTTTATTCATTAACCACAAGTATTTTTATGAATACAAAGTTTCAAATTTATGGAGCTTAACTCTTCATTAAAGTAGAAAAAAAGAAAGGAGGGGGTGTTTATGGCCACGTTGGTGGATGGTCATCTGGATCAGTGGGATCAGTATGTGGTCCCCTTCTTGGATTTAGTTCTTCATAATCTGTAAAGTTATCACCATCCGTATCTTCTTCATTGGGATTCGTATAAAATGTCTCACCAAGTTGAGAATCATAGATTCCATTGATTTCTTCTTCGTTTGTATAACCATCGCCATCATTATCATCGTCTGCATCAGAATCATCTAATGGATCAAGATTCCAATAAACTTCGTCTCCATCAATAATGTCGTCTCCATCCGTGTCATCATCGTTAGGGTCGGTACCTATATAATACTCATCTATGTTCCGTAAATCATCATCATCAGGATCTAAAGCGCCATTAGCCACATTTGGGTTAAAATTGTTGTCTATTTCCCATTTATCAGGACAACCATCATTATCGGAATCAGAATCCCAAGGATCAGTGGAATAGGTGTTTACTTCTTGTCCATCAGTTAATCCGTCATTATCACAATCAGAATCATTGGGATCAGTTAAGCTAGTATTTATTTCATAACCATCATTTAACCCATCATCATCAGAATCAGAATCATTGGGATCAGTGTCATAAACATATTTCTCGTAAGCATCAGTAATATCATCACTATCTGTATCAGTGAAATAGAGTTCTGCTGCATCAACAGCTTTAACTGCATGTACTTCCCCATATCCATATTCATCATCTTTACCTACATCACCTAAATCAGTAGCTGTAATTCTCAATATATCTCTTACTTGAGTAGGTGTAAGAATAGATTGAGCTTCCAACATTAATGCACAAAGTCCAGCTACATGTGGAGTTGCCATAGAAGTACCGCTAGTTGTTTCATAACCATTATTTGTCCATGTACTGTAAATATCAGTACCTGGAGCAACAACATCTAGAAGAACGTCATAATTACTTCCTTTACCACCAGCCCATAAACTTCGTTCATGCTCATCGTCAATAGCTCCTACAGAGATTACTTCATAATATCTAGCTGGGTAGTTAAGTTCATCATCATTTTGGTTTCCAGATGCTGCAACAAGAACAACACCTGCTTGATAAGCATCGGTTATTTCATTATGTACTGCTTCATAATCACCGCCTGTTCTTATGCTCATGGAAATAATATCTGCACCTTCATCAACTGCCCATTTTATGGCATCTGCTATATCATCAGTGGTATATAGATAACCAGAATCTGTTAATACTTTAGCAATTAAAAGTTCAGATTCTGGAGCTACGCCAATGATTCCAGCATCATTATCTCTTGCAGAAATTACTCCTGCACAATGAGTACCATGACCATTTCCATCTGAAGCATCACTTCCAGTTACTTGATTAATGATTGATATTTCAGCTACAATCTTTCCTGTAAATTCAGAATGTACATTACCAGAGGTTTTTGATATTCCAGTATCAATGATCGCAATTACAATTCCATTTCCAGTATAAACATTTTCATCATCAATATCTGTAGCATCTTCAGCATTTCCCCAGACATGTTCTGCATTTATATCATCTACACCCCAATCAAGAGTATCACTTAAAATGGCAGTGATTCCAACATAATTTGAGTATAATGTATCTGATTTCATTTCAAAACTATAGTTTTCTAGTGCAACATCATTTATTCTTGAGTTCCAAGACTCATCTATCTTTTGTTACATCGAATAAGAATTCACAGTATTCATTACGATAAAAGAAAATGATATTGTAAATAGAAGAACATAAGTGTATTTGTTTTTGAATTTCATATATTTGTTCATCTCTTTAGATTTTATCAAGGTTCAATAGAATTGAACTAACTGTATAATCTAATTACACTATAAAAAGGCACAAAAAAAGAAATGACAACAACCTTCTGTTTTTGAATCTTTGAATCATCTAATATCAAAATAATCAACCTTTTAATACTTTACAATATATAATCGATTAGATGTGGAATTTCACAAAAAACAAATCCTATAACATAGTATTTTTTTTGATATTAATACTAACTTTATCAGGAACTTTAACAATTGTTTTTTCGTCTCCAGATCTTTACATTAAAATTACTAATGTTGACTGGCTTCCAATTGTGGATTCTCAGACTGAAACTTATGCACTCTATCATACTCAGTTAGCTTGTGAAATCTGGAACCCTCACAAATACAATCTATCTCTTGTTACACCAAACACAAATCTTCTTGATACAAAAATAAGTTTCAATTTAGATGATGACTATGAAATAATTACTGGAAATATAGCTTTTCCATTTATTACTAATCAGACAATTGAATCCGGTGTTTCACTATTCCAATTGATTGTTAATTTTGAAATTCATGATTTCAACTCAAGTTTTCCTCCTTCTGGAATTTATACTCTTTGGGTTGAAGTAGATTCAAATATCATACCATTTGATGTTAATTCATATAAAACCGATATCATTTTCAAAAACAATAAAACTACAATTATTAATCAAAATCAACCCCCTTTAAATTGGGGTTCTATTACTTGGTTTCCTGTATCTTTTGGTTCTGTAATCTTATTATCACTACTCTTCATTGAAATAGCTGTCGCTGTCATTGTTTTTGTAATAAGAAAACAAAAGGACACTAAAATTTGACAAAATTCTTATGTTCATTGTCTGATTAAAGACCCGTTAGAAAAAGTTGGTTACATGGTTAATGGTGTCTGTTCCCCTGTCATTGGCAATATAGGTATTGGTATGGGTTATATAGACATAAAATATTCTGAACCTGAAACTGAAGTT
>JAGXNV010000231.1 GCA_019894795.1 Candidatus Heimdallarchaeota archaeon
GTAGACGACCATACTAGACCTAACACTCACACAAGAATAGTTCTACCTCTTCTGATAGAAAAGGTTCTGTCCTTAGGTGTGAAAAAAGAAGACATTAGAGTACTAGTAGCCTCTGGTACACACAGGTTCCCAAAAGAAGAAGAATATCACAAAATTGTTGGAGAGAAAGTTCTTGCAGAATTTAAATCTCAAATCGTAGCTCACGATTGTAAAAATGATGTTATTATGATGGGAGAAAGTGATGCTGGAACTCCTATGGGTTTCAACAAACTAGCTTTTGAGGCTTCTATTCTAATGCCTATAACCGACAGTGAACTTCACTATTTTGCTGGAGTTGCAGGAACAATCAAAGAAATATGTCCTGGAATAGCAAGTAGCGAAACTGTTAGAATGAACCATCCAAAAATGTTCGATAAAGAATTAGGTTTTGTTCCTCAATGTAGACTAGGTAACACTGAAGGAAACCCTGTTATTTCTGATATTAAGAACATGGTAAACATTCTGAAAGAGAAAATTACTATCTTTGGAATTGACACTATTGTCACTGAAGGTGAAATCGTTTACATTAATGCAGGAGATCTAGTAGCTCTTCATGATGAAGCAACAAAGCATATAGTAGAAATGAGAACGGTAAGATTACAAAAAGCTGGTGACATTGTTATAAGTGCAATGCAAAGCTGGGGAATTAACCTTTACCAAGCAGGAAAAGGAATTCACGCTGCATGGAACGCTGTGAAACAAGATGGTAATGGAATAATAATTGCAGTAGCTCCTTTGAGTGATGGAATTGGAAATGCTAATTATGAGAAAGTTATGAAGGAAGCCCAAGGCTTTTCCTTAGAAGAAGCTCTGGAATATGTTCTAGACAATTATTGTACTGAAGATACTTTCAAAATTGGAAATCAAAAACCAGTAGATACTCTGAGAATAATGAAAACAATTGGTAAGGATAATCTGAAATTTGTTGCAGATTGGGATCCAGAATCATTAGGAAAAATCTACAGAGTTATGGCAATTAAGAAACCAGATGAATCTCCAGTAGAAGCTATTAAACGACAAGTTGAAGAATATATGACAACCAACCCTGATGGAATAATCTACATTATGGATGACCCTGGACTCTATGTGACCATAGAGTAAAGTTCCTTTTTTATATCTCCAAAGTATCCTCTGGCCACATTTTTTCAACAATCTCAGAGTTACATCGCATACAGAGGTTCTTTTTCTGAATGATACCATCTCTGTCTGTGGAAAAGTTTTGAATTAATCCTCTGTCGCAGAGTATGTCTGATTTACATTCAGGACAATAAAAATAGCGTCCTTGTTGTTTAGGTGACCATAGATATTTACTACATGATGCACAACGATTTCGAAAATCACACTTGAGATGTTGAGCTATGATGACCAAAATCTTAATCCTCCTTCTTCATTAGCCAATCGTGATAATCTCTTTTTCTCTGGCGTTCTTTGCGATCTGTTTCTTCATGTGATTCACCCATCTCATCTTTGAATTCAGATCGTATTGTAGTTTTCACCTTATCGTATTCTCCTCTTTTGAATGATAAACCACAATCTAAACAAACCATGAAGGGAGCTTTGTATTTGACTTCTCCACCGCAGTCTGGACATCTTGCCATTATTTCACCTTTTTATTCAATCAAATATGAGCATTAAAGTTTAAAAATTAATGCTTTGTGTCAAGTTAAGACAACTAGAAGTTGTTACTATTTAGTATTTGGCTTTAAAGAGAAAATGGTGCAACTGCCGGGATTCGAACCCGGGTTTGCAGCTTGGGAAGCTGCAGTCCTACCACTAGACTACAGATGCAGAAGTATATTGAAGATTCAGAAAGTCCATTTTTAACCCTTTCTCTTTCGAGTTCTATTTGCATAATTATAAATATGAAGAAAAATATAAATATCTAAGTTATATTTACTAACACTAGGTGAAAAAATGTCGAAAAATTATTTTTGTGCTAACTGTGGAGCTATTGTAGAAGAAGGAATAAAATTCTGTGCAAATTGTGGTACTGCAGTAGCTGGACAACGAACTCCTGCTCAACCCTATACTCCTGCTCAACCTTATACTCCTGCTCAACCCTATAGTCCTCTTGCAACAGGTGCTCAACCAGGTGTCTCTCCTCTTAGTAGAACAGTTGCTCTGCTTCTATGTATGTTTATAGGATATCTAGGCGTTCATCGCTTTTATTCTGGAAATATTGGATTAGGTATTTTATATCTCTTCACATGGGGGTTATTTGGGATCGGTGTATTCATTGATTTCATTCTTATATTAGTAGGATCATATACAGACGACAAAGGTTTAGCAATTACAACTTGGTAAAGGTACAAATCCTCTTTTTTCATTTTTCTAACTAGACATAACTTTTCCTAGAGTCTCAAGGAAGATTGCTATTTCTTCCTCTGTATTGTAAAGGTGTGTTGAAATTCTAACTAAATCATTGTATTCTAGTTCGTACATAAATAGATGAGAGCATAATGCCCCACTTCTCAAAACAATATTTCTCATGTCTTCAAGTATGATTGCTACATCATGAGCTTCGAACTTATCACAGCCAAATGAAATGATAGATCCGGTATCTAGACCCTCAGTTTCCATCAATGTAATTGAAGGAATGTTACGTAGTTCACTCCTTAATGTTTCTTCAAGCTTCTTCTCATGTTTTGCTATTTTTTCGAGACCAATATCTGCAAGAACTTTCAAGCTGTTAGCTAAAGCTGTTATTCCAGGTACATTAATGATACCAGGTTCAAATCTTGAATCAGACTTCTCAAGAATATACAAATTCTCTTCTAAAGCTATAACTGATCCATTTCCCACTAATAGCGGATCCATCTTCTCATACATCTCAGGACTTGCTATCTGAAAAGCTGTTCCTTGAGGACCCAAAGCTCCCATACAACCGGATGATAACACTAAATCAGGGGATGCTTTTGACAAATCGATTTCTTGATGACCAATAGTTTGACTTATATCTAAGATAAATATGGAACCTGTTTCTTTACACAATTTATTAATTTCCTCCCAATTTCTTTTTACACCATTTGTGACTGTTAAAGATGAGAGTAAAACTATGTCTCCTACATTATTTATTTTCTCTTGCAGGGATGGAATAAGATCATGTTCATCATCAATGGAGAGATAGTCTAACTCCGTTCCAAATGTGCTGTGGGTTCTAATTGCAGGAGCAAGCATCGAATGCTCTTCTAAAATGCTGGAAATTATTTTTCTTTCTTTCATATTTTCCAGAGAAAATAATGCATTTGTCAAAGCAATTTCTCTAGTAGGAAAGAAGGATACATGTGATTCTTTAATGTTAAAGAAATCCATTACATCTTTTCTGGAACTCTCTAAAACCTTTAAAGCAACTGAAACTTCTTGGCTTACACTTCGAACAGCTGCTCCGTTAACCTCTCTAAAGTAAGATATCATCTTATCTAATGAAGAAACTGGCATTTTCCCCATTGTTGCTGAATCAAGGTAGATTTTACCTTCAGGCAGAGTGAATTCATGTCCAAAACTATTGATGAAAGCCATCTGATTGTGATTTTTAACGATTCTATTAAAACATTACTAGACTGCTTTTTCTAGAAATGAATTTATTTAAAACACAACATTTGTATAGTTGCAATAAACTGTTAATTAGGAATGATCGGAAGGCATTTGATTTAGCAAATTTGCTATGAAATCAAGAAGCTAATGTGACCTAAACCTTAATTTATTTTTCAACAATTAGATTTCTTCCATTATATTATGCATCGTTTCTATTAAAGTCTCAATTTCTTGTTCAGAATTGTAAATATGAGTAGATAATTGTATTAATGAATTCTGGTTAATCTCATCCATAAATAAATGAGAACAAAGAGCTCCACTTCTAACAAATATCTTTTGCAAATCTTCTAGTATTATAGCAATGTCATGAGAATCTACAGTCTCACTTCTAAATGAAAGAATAGGACCATATTCTATACCTTCTAGTTTCATAATTTCAATATTTTGTATAGTTTCTAATCCTTTACTAATCTGCTTCCTAAGTTTCCTATCATGGTTCTTAATGAGTTCAAATCCGATATCTGAAAGAAACTGCAAACTATTAGATAAACCGATAATAGCCGCAATATTAATTGTCCCAGTTTCGAATTTAGTACTCCAGTTACCGAGTTTGTAACCATCTTTATTTAGAGAAATGATAGATCCA
>JAGXNV010000232.1 GCA_019894795.1 Candidatus Heimdallarchaeota archaeon
TTTAATTATTATAATACAGACACAGCTTTTGATGCTGCTTATAATTGGATTACAGCTCTTTATGATCAACATCCAATGGATTTCAACGATTTGCAGACAGCGATTTACTTATGTCATTAACCAAAATTAGAAAGGAAGGAAAATAATGAAAAAGAAAAAAACACCGCTTATTTGCTTGTTCTTCATTTTACTTGTTTCTTTCTCTGTCCCTAATATGAAACTAGTGAATAGTGATGATATTCCATCTATTTACTCTTTAATTACGATAGAACTAAATGGAGTGACAAAGGAGGATCTTACTGCTCAACTTTTAATTTTCAATGAAACCAGTCAAACTTACGAGGAGAATGAAATTCTAAAAAATAGAATCATTGAGGATTTGAACTGGTTATCTCATCAAATCTCTGATTTAGATGACATTTTCGTCCATAATTTTAATGATACTTTGTTACCGGGTAATGTAGACTTCTTGTTAGCAAATGTCTCTCTTAATGATAATAGCGTTTATGATCAACTATCTGTTATGATTGACTCTGATAATGATCGTTGGTGGTACGTTGATACAGTTACTCCATCAATTCTCCTTCCTGATGGACCTAATTCTGGTTATGCTTTTGCAGAATATCATTCACCGCTTGATATCACATTATTTTGTACTTATAATGAAAGCTACCCTGGTGGTGTGAGGATTGTTAACTTTCTATCAAAAGATGGGATTATAGCATCGAAATTCATAAATGATGGTGAAAAATGGATAGAAAACAACGAATATCATGAAATTCTTGTTTCTAGCCTTCTCTCATTAAAAAATATGATATTTGAAATTGATAATCTTAACATGACTTGGCCAGAATCGGATTGGCCAGAATCAACTTGGTCTGGGGAAGCTCTACCTCTCATTAATCTTTCAGAACCAATAGTTTTTAATGAAACATTTCATTATGTTGAAGAATTTAGATATTTAGGGAGGATATATCTAAATATCTATTACAAGTCTTGTCTCACTAAAAATAAAATGAAGACAGTTCATAAAATCCTTGACATGATCATTGCTGGTAATTGGTATTTTAATAATTTCATAGCAATTGCTGGTGGTAATGATGCTGATTTCCCATTATTAGTGTCAGTTATACCCACTCTTATTTTTGCATTAGCAATACTAAATAGGAAAAAAAAGAGATTAAAAACTATTGAATTACAATAGATTGTTAGTATTATTCACCTTTTACTTTTTTCAATAAGGGCATTTACCAAAACTTGTTTGAGTGAGAAAGAACTTAACTAAGAGGGAATGTAAGCTTGTATAATTTCTGAAGTTTATTGAGGGGGTATTACTTATTATAACAATATACGTTCACAGTGGAAAATTGATAGATCAGAGTAAAAAGAAAACGGAAGAAAGGAATAACGAAACTTTTAGAAAGATTTGTTATACTGCTCTATGACAAAACCAAATCATGTTAAATAGATAGCTTCTAAAATGTCCATGTTCAGTGCAAGATGAAATAGATGAGATGTGAATATCCTAATTGTGGAGCTCAAGAAGACATACTTTTCTACTGTCGTTACTGTAGAGGTTCATTTTGTCTGAAACATAGAGACCCAGAAGCACATCGTTGTCCTGCTGTAGAAAAACAAACTCAACAACCTTATGCAGCTACAGGTACCCCAACAAATGAAGAAGTCATCCGTCAAATGGCCCAGAATGCCATGAAAATGGCGCAACAAGCAATGGGCCAGCAACCACAATATCAAGATCCTTACGCACAAGCTGATGAGGAAACTAGGAGGAAACTCATCGAACAACGATTGAAGAAATCCAGAGGGTTACTCTCTTTTGGGAGTGAGTTAGTTGATATTCTCATAGGTTTCACTCTCATCGTATTAGTTTTTGGTTTCTCTCAACTGATTTTCAATAATAATTGGTGGGGGTTTCTAATTTCTGCAATTTTGGTAGCAACGGCTTTTCTTCCGCATGAGATGGCTCACAAAGTAGTAGCTCAGCGAAGAGGGCAGTTTGCTAGATACATTCTCTGGACAAGAGGAATAATTTATACTTTATTTACCCTGATTTTTCGTATTGGATTGATAGTACCAGGTTTCGTTGCTATTGTACCTCTAAGCAAGCAGATGGACAAGAAAGACTTAGGTATGGTGGCATTAGCAGGACCTGCAATCAATGCAGTTATTGGAGCTATTAGTTTAATTCTAGGTTTATTAACTCATGCGAGTTTTGGAATATTGCCACTTACTGGAATATTCGCAACACCCAACATTTTCATATTAGTAGCACAATTTAACGGTCTAATTGCTCTATTCAATTGTATACCTGTTTGGCAACTAGATGGAGCAAAAATACTGAAATGGGACTGGAAAGTTTTTGCTGCAATTGTTGCTATCAATGTAGCTATCGTCGTTCCATCGTTTATATTTAATCCTGATTTTCTAGCGGGTGTTATTTAGCGCCTATCAAAAAAGATAATTATGCTAACTATTGCTATAACTAAAGGATGAACAAAGAATACTGAGAGTTTATACTCTATGACGAATCATAGTTAGTCTGATTATTAATGAGGATGTTTTCTCATTAACAAGTTTTTTTTCTTTCTCAAGTCATCAAAATTCTTTATATCTAACATCGCAAGAACAATTTTCATTTCTAGAATATAGTTTTGAATGTATTTCTTTAATCCTGCAGTTGAATCTCTTTTGATGGCCAATAAGGTTGGTAGTGCAAAGGCTACATAATCAGCACCCAACAATAGTGCTTTAACAGCATCCATCCCGCTCCAAATACCTCCAGAAGCAATAATTTTCTTTGAAGACATGGGGATCTTTTCAATAGCAGTTTCTAAACAGGTAGCTGTAGGTATCCCCCAGTTTTCAAGATTAGATGATATTTCAGATAAGGAAGGATCTCTATATAATTCAATTTTAGTCCAATTTGTTCCTCCTGCACCAGCAATATCAATTCCGTATATATTCAAAGAAGCTAGGAATGTTAAATCATTCTTTGAAAAACCGTTTCCTATACCCTTTACAATAATCTTGTATTTGGATTGCTCGGCTAAATGAGTAAGAGTTTTCTTGATGTTGGATAAATCTTTGTTTCCTTCATGTTGAATGAACTCTTGTAATGGGTTAATATGAATCGCAATTCCATCTGCATCTATCATTTCAACAGCTGCCTCTAAATCATTGACAAAATATTCTGAGGAAAATTGAGCAATTCCTAGATTTGCTAATAATGGGATACTTTCTGCAATGTCACGAACTTGATAGGTTTCACTGAAAATGGGATCCTCTATTGCAGCTCTTTGAGACCCTACACCCATTCCAATATTAAACTCATTACAAACTTCTGCTATTATTCTGTTTATTCTTTTTCCTGCTTCAGAGCCCCCGGTCATACCTGCAATGATAATTGGAAAATCCATCGACTTATCCAGAAAAGAGGTGGATAAGTTGATATCTTCTGGAGATAAACCTGTGAGATTGTTTAAATTAACTTCGAATTTCTCGAGTCCTGATGTAACTTTTGTATACTTGACATCTTTCTCCAAACAGATTTTAAGATGATCATCTTTTCTTGATGAAGTATTAGAAGAGAGATTCTGATCCATAAACTACTTTGTAAATCTTTATTAAAAAGTTTGTAGTTTGAAATGTTTCAATAAATACGATGTTCCGTCTATTTTGTATCAAACAGAAATGTTCAAAAGGTTGAACGAACATATAGAAAAAAAATCACATATTGAGGGTCAGAAATGGAATTTTGTCCAGATTGCGGAAAATTATTAATCCCAAAGAAGAAGGGAAAAGCGAAAGTTTTAACATGCCCTAGATGTGGATATGAATCTAAACTTGTTCAGACAGAGTCGTATGAAGTGGCTGATCAAATTAAACATAAAGCTAGCGATATAACGGAAGTCATTACAATAGTAGGTGAAAAAGGACTTTCAGAAGCTGAAATTGAAGAACGACGCGAGAGATTCATAGAGGGTATAGATTTCCTTGAAACAGAGTGACCGTGAAAGTATATTTCGAACAACCAAACCACTTACTTTCGCCTTGATACGCTGGGGAATACCCCGGGGAGAAACCGAATCCCCCGGGATGGTCATCCGAATTTCGCGTATTTTTGTTTATATCCTTAGTGCAGCAAGCGGAATCATC
>JAGXNV010000233.1 GCA_019894795.1 Candidatus Heimdallarchaeota archaeon
GTTTAATGATATATAAAATCTTGCATTCAACAGCTTTTCTAAAGTAATGAATCTCAAACTTCGATTTGCCTTTTGTCTTGGAAAAACCAAACATTTATGTATACTTTGTGAAAGTCTGCTAGTAACGAATATAGGTCATCTATGTTTTATTCTGAATCTTATAAATTATAATAAAATGGTGATAGAAATGCATGATAAAGTTGGTAAAGATAAAGATGAAAATAAAGAAATAATAAAGAAATTAATCAAAAAACTTCATGCTGGTGAGGACCCCGTAGAAGTTAAGAAAGAATTCAAAGAAGTTATTAAGAACATGACATCTCTTCAAATTACTAATGCTGAGGAATTATTAATTAAAGAAGGGATGCCAATAGAAGAAATTCATCATATGTGTGATGTTCATTTAGCTGTACTTGAAGAAACCCTTACTGATGATATAAATCTAGCACCGGAGGGGCACCCAGTAAATATACTGATGCAAGAACATGCAATATTGCTCAAGTATGCGAATGAGTTAAGAGATTTATATAAAAATATAAAAGAAAAATCCCATTATAATGAGATTCCCGATGAATTTGAGAAAATCACCTCTATAATTGATCATTTCAAAGCTTCATCCAGTCACTATGCAAGAGAAGAGAATATTCTGTTTTCATATTTAGAAAAACATGGTGTTGTTCAACCACCCAAAATAATGTGGATAGATCATGATAGAATCAGAGATATTGAAAAGAATCTCTATTCTCTATTGGAAAAGAAGAATACAATACAATATGCTGACTTTGTAAAAACATATCATGAGTATGCACACGGACTTTCTGAGATGTTAGCAAGCCATTTCTCTAAAGAAAACAAAGTTCTATTTCCTACAGCAATGCAAGTATGTACTAAAGATGAATGGATAGAGATACGGAGGCAATTTGATGACATTGGATACTGCTGTTTCACTCCTGAGCTTCCTGATGTCGAACAGATAACTGCATCAAAAACCCTACCAACATCTATAGATGATAAATCAGTTAATTTTGGTACAGGAGTATTGACATTTAGCGAGTTAAAGATGTTGTTCAAGGTTTTACCGGTGGATATCACTTATGTTGGTAAAGATAATACAGTTAAATTCTATAGTGAAGGAGACAGGATATTTCCTAGAGCACCAAGTATTGTTGGTCGTCTTGTGGAAAATTGTCATCCAGACAAAAGTGTCGATAGAGTTCTAGAAATTATTGAAGGCTTTAGAGATAATTCTTTAGACAAGGCTGAATTTTGGCTTGAAGTAGGAGGACGAATGATTTTCATACGCTATTTCCCAGTTCGAAATTCTAAGGGAGAGTATGAAGGTGTTCTTGAAGTAACTCAAGATATAACTAACATCCGAAAAATAGAAGGAGAGAAAAGACTCCTTTAATTTTTTTTATGCTTTAACTAAGATTTTAAACCATTAATCAAATATCAGTCTGGCTAGAGCTTATCATAGACCTCTCCGAGCAATGTTATGGCTAGCGGTGAAGAGAGTGTGCTCTCTAGCCACGATTTAAGAGTGGTAAAAATGAAGATAATTGTACTATCAGGCCTCCCCTTAAGCGGTAAAACTACGTACGCAAAGAAACTTGGACCAAAATACAACATGCCTTTATATGAGACAGGAACGGAAGTATTGGAAGAAGTAACAGGTAGAGGTTTAGAATTTACTCCTGAAAATATTAAGAAAGTGACTGACGAATGCAAAAAAATCTCTGACAGTTACTTTACTGAAAGACTAATAAAGAAAGTTGATGATCTCTCCAAAGATGTTTTTGGAGCATTTCTATCAGGTTTACGCGCAGTTTCAGAAATCGAACTGCTCAAAAAACATTACGGGAATGATTGTGTTTTTGTCATAGCTTTTCACACCTCGATGAAAACGAGATTTAATCGTTTAAACAACCCAGATAGAATTGCTGAAACAACCGGAGCAAAGGCTAAGGAAGATGTTTTACTGAGGGATTTTGATAATTTTATGGCTAGAAACAAGAAGGAATTAGGGTATGGGGTTGGTGATGTGATAGCTCTTGCAGATTATATGATAAGCACTGAAAATGATCTGTGGCCATATGTAACTATTCAAAAGAATACTGAAGCATTTGAGATTATTCTAAGAGAAATTCTTGGTTTAAAGGACTAATAGTTTAAAATCATTAATTCTTACTTATTAGTCTCTACTTTTTTAGAATAAATACCTTTATTTGTAAGAATAAGATTACTTGCTTAAGGTGTAAAAGAATGGTTCACAATCCATTTGATGATGCTAATTCATCCGACGATCCCAGAAAAGCAAAATTGCGCGATCAAGCACAACAGCAGTTTATTGTACAACTACAACAAAGAATTGCTAACCAAAGTGCGAAAATCGAAGAACTTGAGAATCATATTCTGACTATTAACACAACAATAAGTAATAAAGATTCAGAACTTGAAAATTACTCGAAACGCTTGGAAGAGCAACGATATTATCATGAAGAAGATAAAAAATCTAGAAAAGACAGAGAGCACGATCTTACAAAAGAACTCCAACAGAAAGAGATTGAAATAAAAAAATTGATAGAATCACCTGCACCTCAGATGGAAAACACATATCCTCCTGAGGAAGCAACTGCTGTGGGAAACAAAGTCAATGAAATTGTGGAAAAACTTATGGCATTCTACAAGAGACCCACAAATGATGTTTTTGTTCATTCAATAAAAGACCTTGTTAAATATTGCGGGTCCCAAGGAACTATTGAGCAACAAATCTTAGGTTTGTTAATTAACTCTGAAATGCCTATGACCGAAGAAAATTTAGTTCAACAATTGAATACAGATGTTCCAACTATAACTAGATCATTGTTCAGACTGCTACAGAAAGAGAATATCAAAAAAGTTGGTCAAGGTTATGTGATTATCTCTTCAGATTTCGCTGAAATGACAGACATTTCTAAAAACTGGGGTAGCTTAGCACCTGAACAAATTTATGAGAACCTGCTCTCGGTTGTGTATGTTGGTGATAATAGAGAAGAATTAACTGATGCTTTTACTAAAGCAAGAGATGCTTTAATGGAAATGGGTGCTCTTTCGACTCTTGTTACCCATGAAATGAGTCAGCAAGTTGATAGAATAAAGAAACATCCGATTGAAACACAGGAATTAGTAGATTTAATTCAGAAATGGAAGTCTACGATTAAAGAATAATTTTCATGCCGAAAGGTCCTCGGAATATAAATTTTACATCTTTTTCTTTTACTTCTAGCAGTAAATCTATTGGATATCCATTTAATGTTGATTCTTTAGGTATCACTGATTTTAACTTACCTTCAAAAATTTTTATCTGTCTTCCTGGACAGATATCATGAGCGGAAAGAGGATTCTTTAATATAATTGCAATTCGAGGTGAAAAATGAGGATTCTTCAAAAGGAGATAAGTTTGTACTTGCCCATTCTTAACGATAGTTCCATTATTGTAAATGTAAAACCAATCTTGTAAATCGACAGATAGGCTTTCAATTGGTAAGAATTCTTGAGTTGTTAACCTTCTTAATTCTGAAATATTTGCATGGGATACAACAGGTAAGTCATACACACCCATTTCTTTTAGATCCTCAATTCCCTGATAAATCTCTTCAGTACATCTTTCTTTGATAGAATAGTGTAAAATCACTAGGAGTTCAAGAGTGTCTTTAGCTAAGACTGTCTCCTTGAGATTAACTGCAAGATAATGTGATTGTAGGAGAATCAGAAGAGCATGTTCAAATTCCTCTTTTTGAAGTAATATATACCCTATTTGAATTAGAAGAGCAATCTCATCCTTTCCATCTATTGAAGCTTTTTTATCAATTAATCCGCTTTCCATGATAGTAGAAGCAAGAATAACAGCTCTTGTTAGACCATACAGATCGACTCTATCCTGTTTTTCACAGAGTAAGAGGAATTTTTCGGAATAATAGCTTTTTAGTCTTTCATGCTTATTAGAAAGTAAGAAGTAAACCATTCTTAAAAAATGTAAATCCATAAAAATATCTGAAACTAGTGAAGGGAGTATTGTAGAAATTTCCGTAATAGTATTAAGATGACCTTCTAGTTTTTCGAAGTCTAGTAATGTAAATTCAACAATAC
>JAGXNV010000234.1 GCA_019894795.1 Candidatus Heimdallarchaeota archaeon
ATTCAGCGATTAGATTTTGGTCTCAGAAAACCTAAAAAGAAGATACTAGGAAGTGAGTTTGCTGGGGAAATTGAATCAGTAGGTAAAGATGTCAAACTCTTCAAGAAAGGTGACGAAGTTTTTGGATATACAGGTCCAAGTGGAGGTGCTAATGCAGAATTTTTAAGTTTGCCTGAAGATGGAAGAGTGGCATCAAAACCATCCAATATGACATATGAGGAAGCTTCTACTGTTCCTTTTGGGGCAATGACCGCGTTGAATCTCCTTAAGAAAGTAAATATTCAGAGCGGACAAAAGATTCTTATTAATGGAGCATCTGGAGGGATAGGTAGTTTTGCGATACAACTCGCAAAAAACTCTGGGGCAGAAGTTACAGGGGTTTGCGGTACTCCGAGATTAGAGTATGTGAAATCTCTGGGAGCTGATAAGGTCATTGATTACACTAAAGAAGATTTTACCAAAAGCGGTGAAACCTATGATGTTATTTTTGACATATTAGGCAAGAGTTCTTTTAGACGTGGTAAGAAATCGCTAAAGAAAAACGGACGCTATCTTTATGCCAGCTTTAAAACGAGGAAGCTTCTTCAGATGCTAAGAACTTCAATGTTTGGCAATAAGAAAGTAATATGTGCAATATCAATGGATAAGACTGAAGATCTTATTGCTATCAAAGAGCTTGTTGAAGCAGGGAAAATAAGGACTATCATAGATAAAAGCTATCCGATGGAACAGGCTGCTGAAGCTCATAGCTATTTCGAAAAAGGGCTCAAAAAAGGAAGCGTAGTAATAACTTTAGACCACTTATAGATGAAACCAACCATTATTATGAAGAAGGTACCCAAGGAAAAGTAGTAATAACTGTGGAACAATTTGTTAGGTTTTTTTGTTATTTGGTAATACTTAAATCATGTATGAAAAGTAATTCCTATGAAAGCAGTAGTATATGAAAAGTATGGACCTCCAGAGGTACTTAAACTTGTAGACGTTGAAAAACCAACACCCAAGGATAATGAACTGTTAGTCAAAGTACATGGAACAACAGTAAATGCTGCAGTAGTGAATGGACGAAAGGGAAAACACCCAGCTTCCAAATTTTTTACATTCGCATTACGGTTAATATATGGTATTAGAAAGCCAAGAAAACCTATACTAGGTTATGAGTTTGGGGGGGTAGTTGAATCCGTCGGTAAAGATGTGACACTGTTCAAGAAAGGTGACGAAATTTTTGGAACTACAACTATGTTGAAACAAGGTTCTTATGCTGAGTATGTGTGTGTTCCTGAAAAATGGAAGTCTGGTGTTGTTGAGATAAAACCTGCTAATTTAACTTTCGAGGAAGCCGCTGCTGTTCCTGTTGCAGGAATGGCTGTATTACAAATTATTCGTAAAGCAAATATCCAGAAAGGGCAGAAAGTTCTAGTTAGTGGTGCTTCCGGAAGTACAGGTAGTTTTGCAGTTCTGCTTGCTAAATATTTTGGAGCAGAAGTTACAGGTGTTTGCAGTACCGATAAAATAGAGATGGTTAAATCTTTAGGAGCAGATAAGGTAATTGACTACACCAAGGAAGATTTTACTCAAAGTGGTGAGAAATATGATGTTGTTTTTGAATCAACCGTCAAAGTTTCAGATAAGAAATGCAAAAGCGTACTGAAACCCAATGGTGTCTTTCTAACTATAAAGTCTATGACTTCAGAAACAACCGAAAAAATGACTTACCTTAGAGATCTTATTGAGAAGGGGAAGATCAAACCTTACATCGATAGAAGTTATCCTTTGGAAGAAATGGTCGAAGCCCACAAATACGTTGATGAAGGGCATAAAAAAGGAAATGTAGTTATAACTATCGTTCAAAACGACAATAATTGACAAAATAAGAAGTGATAGAAATATGGTAGAACTAAACATAATGCTTTCAATTTTGTGGGTAGCCTGTATGCTAACTTATCTGCTAGGTGATGTGCTACGAATTTTTGCAGGGGAATTTAAACCTGGAGAAATTGATGGAAAGCCTGTTGGTCAGATAATGTTTTTCGGAATAGCTGTAATCATGGTGATTCCAATTATTATGGTTGTATTGTCGGTGATATTGCCTCAACCTGCAAATAGTATAGTAAACATCGTCATAGCAAGTGTGTTTATCCTGTTCAATCTTGCAGGAATTAAAGGGTATAAGCCTTTTGACATATTCTTGCTCTGTGTAAGTTTTGTGTTTAATGCACTAACAATTTACTTTGCAAGTACTCAATTTCTATAACGCTTTGATAAACATATAAAATAGATGAAAAGTGATAATATTATGGAAGATTTGAATATACGATTTTCAGTTTTATGGATAGCTACAATGCTGTGTTATTTGTTAGGTGATGTAATGCGTATCTTTTATGGGAATTTGACTCCAGGAGAAATAGATGGTAATCCTGTAGGGGAGATGATGTGGTTAGGAATAGCAGCAATCATGGTGATTCCTATAATTATGGTTGTTCTTTCAGTAATGTTGAAACATCCAGTGATTAGCTGGTTGAACATCAGTGTAGCCATTATCTTCCTCGTTTTTAATCTAGCTGGAATAGCGGGATATGAGGCTTTTGATATATTTTTACTCAGTGTAAGTTTTGTATTCAATGCACTGATAATTTACATTGCAGGTAATAAATTAGTAAGAGATTTTAAATTAAAAAAATCCATGAAGAGTTGATAATAAAATGAAAGCAATAGTTTACGAAAAATACGGACCACCAGAAGTCCTAAAATTAAAGGAAGTAGACAAACCTACTCCCAAAGATAATGAAGTTTTAATCAAAGTTCATGCCTCTACTGTGCATGCAGGAGATGTTAGAATGCGAAAATTTGATGTTCCTCCAGCTGAATGGCTCTTCGCAAAATTGTTTCTAGGAGTATTCAAACCTAGACGAAAAATTCTAGGTATGGAACTAGCTGGTGAAATTGAAGAAGTAGGTAAAGATGTAAAACAGTTCAAAAAAGGTGATCAAGTTTATGCATCAACCTTATGGTCAAATTTTGGCGGATATGCTGAATATAATTGTATGCCAGAAGACAAGGTACTTGCCTTAAAACCTACCAATATGACTTTTGAAGAGGCAGCCACAATACCTAATTCAGGAATAACTGTACTGAAGATTCTTCGAAAAGCAAATATCCAGAAAGGACAAAAAATGTTGATTTATGGAGCATCAGGAAGTACTGGAGTTACTGCAGTTCAGATTGCTAAGTACTTTGGAGCAGAAGTTACTGGTATATGTAGTACAAGAAATCTAGAAATGGTGAAATCCTTAGGCGCTGACAAAGTAATTGACTATACCAAGGAAGATTTTACCCAAAGTGGTGAAACCTATGATGTCATTTTTGATGCAGTAGGTAAAATGGAGAAGAATGGTAAAACAGCTCTAAAAGAAGCAGGTATCTTTCTTGATGTTCATAAGGACAGTGGAGGTATGGATAAACCTTCAGATGTAAGAGAAGATTTAGTAGTTCTCAAGGAGATTTGTGAAGCTGGAAAATTCCAAGCTGTAATAGATAAGCAATTTTCAATGGAAGATATCGTTGAAGCTCATGAGTATGTCGAAACTGGACGTAAAAAGGGAAATGTAGTCATAAATATCAAATGATGGCAATTCTAAGATAGGGTGAATAAAATGGGAAATAAAGAAAATAGTGATGAAATCAAAGAAATTGAACTTAGTACATCTCAAATGGTTCGCAAATTCCTGAAGTTAATGTTCTTTAGCCTCATAAGATTGAGGTTCTATGTTCCAGGAATACCTGAAATAAAAGTTGGTAAATTGAATGATCTCATAGAATCCAATCAATCTCCCTTAATAATTGATACTCGAGATAGAATAGAATTTTATGCACTTGAGAAGTCTTATAAGAAGTATGGGCACATTCCAAAAGCTAAGCTAATCCCTATATTTCAATTAACAGCAAACCTCAAGCATATAGCTTCATTCAAAGATAATGAAATAGTAACTATTTGTCCAGGAGGAGGGGCGTCTTTGATTGCTACTGAAATTATGATGAAAGCAGGGTTTACAGATGTTGATTGGCAAGTAACGGGAGAGGAGTATAGTGCGCAAATGCCAATAA
>JAGXNV010000235.1 GCA_019894795.1 Candidatus Heimdallarchaeota archaeon
CCTAAGAAGTGTGAATAGATGCTATCATGGACTATCTCACACTGGAAAATCCCCCCTTCAAGAGGACAAATAAAGACACCTGCAAGGTCTGAGTAAAGCAAATAGATTGCATCAAAAAAACCTAATAAAGAAATGACGACAGCACTTGTCAGAAGCCTTGTTACGCTCTTTTGTATCTCCATTAACTGTATAATTGACAAAACTCTTTATAAACTATGCTGTGAATATATTTGTTTGAGAATAGGTAAGGGGTTCAATTTGCCTTTGAAAGAAATAGAGTGTTCCAACTGTGGAACCAAGATAATGAAAAGAGTCTGTGAGTCAATCAATCTTTCTGAAGACTCAAAAAGTCTAAAAGAGATAATGGGAGGAAAGTTCAATTTCTCGAATTGTCCTAAGTGCAAAACAAAAATAGATCACAAATCACATGTCTTATTGTCCTATGTTGATCCTCCTAGATGGATATGGTTAGTATCCAAGAAATATCAACACCCACAATATTTGCAGAATTTTTTTACAGAAGTTCTACCTGAAAGCTCTTCATCTCTAATACAACAAGAGATGGTATTTGTCGAATTTGGTGAACCTTGTGAGTGTCTTCAATTTGTTATTGATGGGAAACAACCTCAATCTTCGCTGGATTGGTTAAAACTTGGTAAAATGTATACAGGTGATAAAGCAATAGATTGTTTCAAAAATGCGCTTAGGATGGATGGTAGCATATACGAAGCTAAAAAACTCATGCACGAAGAAATGGATAAATTAAAATCATATTCGCTATGATTTAATAATAAATCCTCAAACATTAGACCTTTTTCTTGTTTATCTCTTAGTTTGTATAGAGTATCTACCGCTTTTCTTATCTTTGGAATGATTATAGACCCTCCAATTAAAGGGGCTAGTACTAATAGTTTCACTTATTTCATATCAGAGCATCATCTGATAACCAGGTTATAACTGTTTTTCAAAAATATACTTCATGCTGTTTAAAGAGATAATCACTTTATTTAACAAACTTAATAAATCACGTAATCTTACTTCAGAATCGCAAATAAAGGATACTACGATATTAGTAACATCCAATTTAGATATAGGATTGAAATGAATGGATAATCGAAAGTCGCTCAAAGATATTAAGATAAGCTTAGTTGGAGCACACACTGGATCTTTAAATGAAGCATTAAGAAAAAGAGAATATAACACTAGTTTATTACCTATAACACACTTTCCTTCATTTAAGAAAATCAAAGATTCAGATATTGTTTTAGGATCTTATTTTCAATCAGCATGGCCATGGTTTGTAGTTGCAAAATTGAAAAGAAAAAAAACAATTTGTCATTGGATAGGTTCTGATTCGATTCTTTCAATGCAAAATTGGAAGCGAAAACTTCAAACCAAAATTTTCACTAAATTCATTGATAAGCACATCGCAGTTTCTGAGAGAATCAGAGAAGAACTTGATGGGATGAACATTCAAAGCACTGTGTTATTCCATGGTTCAGATATAGAACCTGAAGAAATCGATCTTCCAAAGAAATTCGGAGTTTTAGTTTATTTCATTGAAGGAAGAGAAAAATTATATGGCGTGGATAGAATAATAGAAATTTCAAAAAAGCTTCTTGACGTGGAATTCTACTTTATTGGGCATTTTGAACCATCAAGATATACAAAATTATATTCTCAAGAAAATTTGCACTTCTTAGGATTTGTTGATATGAAACAAGTATGGGAGAAAATAAGTATCATTGTTCGCATGACAGAACATGATGGTTTCCCAAAAATCATAGTTGAAGCTTATTCCAAAGGAAGGTATGTTATACATAATTATCCACTTCCCGGAGTTATTTTATGTCAAACTGATCAAGAGGTTATTAGTGAGCTAAATAAACTAAAATCAACAAATTCTATCAATAAAGAAGGTATAAGAATATTTAATGAACAATTTAACTATAATGAATTTCTTGAGAAATTCGAGAGTATATGTTTGAGTCTTCTAAATGATTAGTTGGTTTCATGAGACAATATAGAGATAAAACTCTTAAAGATTGAAAGATTAATCTACGTGATGAGAGTTTTAATCACTGGTTCAACAGGATTTTTAGGCGCAAATTTAGTAAAATATCTTAAAATAACTAAACCTGATTGGGATATCTTTGGTTTTGATTTGAAAGATGAATCAGATGAAAATTACAAATATAAAAAACTAGATTTCAATTATCAAGTTAATTGGAAACACGAATTTATGGAATTTGAACCTGACATTATTTTTCACTTAATAGGGTTATTTCGAGGGTCAGAAGAGGAAGTGTATGCAACAAATGTTTATTCATTTGAACGGTTTATTGAAGGAATCCGTGATTCCGAATTAAATACAAAATTACTTGTAATGGGATCTGCTGCCCAATATGGCTCGGTTAATAAAAACGAAAATCCTATAAATGAAAATCATCCTACAAAACCGGTAAATGCTTACGGAAAAACGAAAAATCTTCAAGAAGAAATAGCATTAAAATTCTATAAAGATAATGATATAGATGTCATCTGCACAAGACCAAGTTCCTTTGTAGGGAATGGAGTATCGAAACAACTGTTGTGTGGATATCTTTCAAACAAATTCAGATCCACAGAAAATATTATTGATATTGAGATATCTAATGCTAATGATATAAGAGATTATATTGATGTCAGAGATGTTTGTCAAGCTTTACTTCTATTGCAAGAAAAATCTGGAATATCTGGAGAAATATTTAATCTTACTACAGGTATACCTTATACAAACCTTGAAGTGATTAATCTTTTTGAGAAAGTTTCCATGAAAAAAGCAAATATTGTCTATACTCAACAGGACAAATTACATTCAGAAATTTGGTTAGATGGCTCCAAATTGGCTAAAACTGTTAATTTTAAACCTAGATACACGATGGATGAATCAGTTTCATGGAGCTTGCACTAAAAATCGAATGCCTTTCAAAACTTTAAAAAACATCCGAAAAAATCTCAGTCTCGATGACTCAAACTTTAAACGTTATAATAATTGGTGCTGGAAAAGCAGGATTACTGCTTCTTAAGGAATTAAATCAACCGAGATATAAGAATTATAATGTTGTTGGTTTTATTGATGATGATGAAAAGAAATTAGGAACTACGGTTGAAAATCTAGAAGTACTTGGTAGTATAAATCAATTACCTCAAATTGTAGAAAAATATGATATTGGTTTATCTATTATTGCAATACCATCTGCACCTGGAAAAACAATAACAAGAATTCTTGATATCATACAATCTACCAATTCAAATTTTATGACTGTTCCCCCAATCTTTCAAAATCTTAAAATTAACACTATATCTTCACCAAGAAAAATAAGTGTGAAAGATCTGATACGAGCTCCAATCGAAAACGTCCTGACTGAGGATTCAATGAGAGAAATCAAGGATTATACTATTCTTATAACTGGAGCAGCTGGATCAATTGGTTCAGAGATATGTTATCAACTAGCTGGTTGTTCTCCTGCAAGAATAATTGGTCTAGATGCTGCAGAAACACCACTCTTTGAATTAGCAAATACGATGGAACAAAAGCATAAAAAAGTCAAATTTACACCAATTTTAGCCAATATACAGGACGCTGATAGACTCAAAGAAGTTATTCAGAAATACAACCCAAGCATTATTTATCATTGTGCAGCTTTCAAGCACGTTGGTATGATGGAAGCATTTCCTCGTGAATGTGTTAAAAATAACATCCAAGGTTCTATAAACGTAATTCAAATAGCTTTAGAAGAAAATATAGAAAGATTTGTTTTTGTTTCAACTGATAAAGCTGTAAACCCTGTAAATATTATGGGTAGTTCTAAACGTATTATTGAAAAATACATACTTAATCAAAAATCAGCTGATACGAAATTCATGATTGTAAGATTTGGAAATGTTCTAGAGAGTAATGGAAGTGCAATTCCTATTTTTCAAGAACAAATCGAAAATGGAGGTCCTGTTCTAATTACTGATGAAAGAATGGAAAGATATTTCATGACTATCACTGAAGCAGCACAATTAGTTATTCAAGCATCTATACTCGGTAAAG
>JAGXNV010000236.1 GCA_019894795.1 Candidatus Heimdallarchaeota archaeon
TATTACAGCTTATAGAGAGCTACATAAAATCGAAACACAGGGACTCAAGTGGGGAGAACACGATATAGATAGTAACACTTTGTACTATAGATATGGTTATCTTGGAGGATACAGTTGGCTAAACTTTGAAAGAGAGGAAGAATTGGATGTCGGTGCCGGTGTAAGCAAATCTGTAACAAAACAATCTGCTAAAGGTATTGTCAATGATTTTGTCAACTCTAATGCTATAATTAACAATGAAAAATTGAGAGAAGGAGGAGGAGGTAAAATTATCATCAGAAGACCTATTACTCTGGTTTGGTATGGTTTTGTTACTATTGGCCAAGCAGCATGTCAAACTATACCAACTAATGGCTGTGGAATAGGGACAGCGATGATGGCATCCAAGATAGCTGCAGAAGTGATAGTAAATGCTATTCGCAGAAAAGAAGTTTCTATTGATAGTTTGTGGGAATATCAAGTTCGTTTTACTCAAGAAAGAGGAAGAGATTTGGCTACAATTGACATATTGAGATTAGGTCTACAGAAACTCAACGGAGAGGATATTTCATTTTTGTTATCTAAAGGGATAATTTCAAGAATGGATCTTGAGAACTTGATACATGCTAAATTCAGGAAGAGAAGTTTTCTCAAATCATTGATCGTTACATTGAAAGGAATAAAACGATTGAAACTACTTCTATACTTGAGAAAAATCTCAGCACAAGCTAACAAAGTTTTTGCACATTATAAAAAATTACCAAAAGATTATGATACAAGAAAATACCATCAATGGTTGCTCCGATCTATGCAATTATTCAGAGAAGTAGAGGATTTAGAGCCAATTTTGTAGGTAATATTTAAAAAAAGTATGAATTTACTTTATATATGGAAGATGAATCGGATAATTTACGGTTCATACTCGAAAAAATACTTGAAATAGAGGATAGTAGCAAAAAAGCTGTTTTTGTGATTAATGCTATCGAGAAACCTGTTTGGAAAACTCAAGATATTGATGATACTATAAGGTTTCAATCAAAAAATTACAAACAAAAAGGGAGTGAGATTAATTCTAAGGATTTTAGAAAAATATATAGTGGGATATCCAGGAGAAAATTACCTGTTTTACCTTTACAAAACAAGAATGACCAAGTAGCGGGAGCATTTCTATTCAAACTGATATCCCGAATATGGAAATTGTCCATCAGGGAAACTGTAGAAGATATCAAGTTAATACCATATGAAGACGATCCATATAGAGCTAGATATTTGCAAATATCATTTCCTAGTGGGATTTTTATTATTAGAAGTATCTTCCAACTCTTTCCAACAGATGATTACTATGAGATTAACATGGAGTACTCGAAGAAATATGCCAAAGCTTATAAGAAATTTAAGGAATTGAAACCTTTCATAGTGGACAGAATCATCGATCTTCTTTCTACAGACGAAATAGCACCATCATTTGAAGCTTGGGTGAAAGACCCACAAAGATATGATCTGCCTAACGTTGATACAGCAAATATTACTCTCGCAAAAAAACTTGCAGAAGATTTACCTGCTGAAGAACTAAATGTTCTAGTAGATCAAATTAGAGAGGTTATGACTGAATCAGATTGGGAAAGTCATACAGATAAACAAACCTTGGAGAGATATTCAATTTATCTAAAATACATCAAAAAGATTCGCAAAGAAAAGAAAAAAGAATTACCACAAGATTAGTCACTTGTTCTAGATGATGATAAAGAAGGAAAGTTTCTTTTTGTAATCAGCTACATTATATAAAAAACAATAAAAAGAAATAGTAATTATGGTATTTTCACCCATTTCACGCTCTCTACTCAAGATTACGCTTGTAATCCGTCATCACACATAAAACGTTTTATGTTGTGAACAGTTATTCTATTAGCTTAAGAATTCAGAGAGTAAACATCTGATAAACACTTAAACCAACAAATTTCGCTCTTCTTTTTTTTCATATTCAACTTCTAAACTTTTTTCCGAGTTCATATACATCGTTTAGTAATTGTTTGTTTTTTTCTGCATCTCCAATCTTGTACGCAGAACCATGTACAGTTCCAACAATTTCATTTTGCATGTAATTAGCTATATCTTTCAATGTGCCAATCGCATTATTAACTCCTGAACCTTCCGAATTAGAATCTCCATAGACTAGAATATAACCAACTTTTTTCTTCTTGAAAGCATATCCGTTTTCTCCATGAAGAGCATAAAGTCGATCAATAAACAATTTCAATTGTGCAGAAATAGTAAACCAATATATTGGAGAGGCTAAAACTATTTTTTCTGACTCAAGCAACTTAGGATATAATTCATTCATGTCATCCGTTTGTACACATGATAGTGCATTGTTGTTGACGCACCAATTACAAAACTGGCAAGGTTTAATTTCCATTTGATGTAAATTAAAAACTTCAAATTCAGTATCTGTTTCTTGAAGAGTTTTTGTAAATTCAGCTACTAAAGTTGCAGTATTTCCCTTTTTTCTTGGACTACCATTGAATATTAGTACTTTTGACATATCAGAAGGAAATCAAAGACATTTAAAAAATTATTCAGAGTAGTAAAATAAAGTTTGTAATATAGAGTTAGAAAAACAATTGAAAATGGGTGATGGGGTGAGATAATAATTATAAGTGCTCATGCTTGTGCTCTGATATGAAACTTGTGACTAACCAATCTAAGATGAAAAGACTCGCATTATTAGCTATTTTCTTTTTAGTTCTAAATCAATCAACAAATGCATCTGCAATTTCTATAGTTCTTGTTGAGGAGAGTAGTATTGATACGGGAGGTGGAACGTATGATGTTCAACTCGTTGACAACTATGCATATGTAATTGACACAGGTAGCGCAAGTGGATTTGTAATCCTTGATATAACAGATAGAAGCAATCCTGAGATAATTTCTTCTTTTAACAGTGGTAGTTCAAGTTCTCTTTTTGTAATAGATGATATAGCCTATATAACAAACGGACCAGATGGTTTAGCAATTGTTGATATAAGTGACCCTTATAACCCAAATATTTTAGGCAATTATAATAGCGGAGGAGACATTCACAAAGTTGTAGTTGTTGAAAATCTAGCTTATGTCGCTAACGGTGCGAATGGCTTTGAAATTGTAGATGTAAATGACCCAGCAGATCCCCAGAAAATTGACCAATATGGGGGGATTTATTGCAATGCAATAGCGGTCAATGGTGATGTGGCGTATGCAACAGTTCTAGGTCATAGTTTCATGAATGTGATAGCATTTGATATTAGCAATCCAGAAAATATAGTTACTCAAGGGACATACCAAGACACAAATGCTCTTTTCTTCTATCCAACAATAGCAAATGATTTCCTTTTCGTTGCAGATCATGAAACAGGTTCAGGAGTTTTGAAAATAATAAACGTTACAGATTCAACAAACATGTTTGAAGTAGCACGATATGAAACAGAAGGGGTAGCTCAAGACACATGTATAAGAAATAATTTAGTATACTTAGCTTCAGGAGATGTTGGCTTAGAAGTTCTGAATATTGAGGATATCTCAAATCCTGTGAAAATAGCTGAACATTATGATGGGGGAGTAGTGTATGGAATTGATGTTAGTAGTGATACAATTTATTTAGCAGATAGATATGATGGACTAGAACTATTATCATATACATCAGACAATGAAACAGCTGAAACGTCTCTAATCTATCTTGAAAGTGCTTTGGCATTAATGACTTCTGGGATTTTATTCAAGGTACTAAATAAGAAAAGAAAAGAATGAAGAAAAATCTAGATGTGCATCCATTTAAATTATTTCTTCAAACACAGATTAAATTATTCAGACTTAAATTTTTCGCTTATGCTAGAAGATACATTGTTAGATTCTTTGAGCAATTATTCTTTTTTTGTGCTTACGAATGCTTAAAACAACTATAACAGGGAGAACTATTGAGATGAAGATTATACTTGTTTCTTCTGTTTCAGGAGTAATAAGACCACTCTTAAAGGTCAAATCAAGTAAATTGGTTGGACTCGGCATC
>JAGXNV010000237.1 GCA_019894795.1 Candidatus Heimdallarchaeota archaeon
GCTAATTAATGTTGAATGAATGGGTATTTTTATTGAAGAAACTACAACTATTTCATCACATATACTTTTGCTAATATTTCCATGTACAACTGAAGGATTGTCTAAAATTGGATATTTCCAGAGTTCCTTTCCAGCATAATTTAAGCACACTAATGAATTTTCATTAGGAGAGTTTATTAGAATTTCATATAGACCATCAGCATTTGTGTCTAAAATACTTAGAATATTGGACGTATTTTCATAACTCCATTTTTTATAAAATACTAAGTCTACATCTACTGCAGTCAAAAAGGAAGAAGACCAGTATGTGAAAACTAGTAACAAAATCAAAAAAAATGATTTCTTCTGAAGATTTTTTAAGGATAATGCTCTGAACATCAACTTAAATTATACTAAAAGAAAGTAATAAAACTTCCTATGAAAGAATCTTATGTTTTATACATAAAAAAAAGGAATGTAATTAAGTTACTTTTTCCTTTTTATTCGGATTTTTTAGTCTCAGTTACAAGATTATGCAGGAGTAAACCCTAACGTAATCACAACTTTATATTTCAGTAAATTGCTATATAAAGGATGTAAAAAAGAGCGACAAAAATAAAATTTGCATTACAGCATTCTTTTTGTGAAGAGTTTTTTTTAAAACAATTTGCTTAAATATATCCTATGTTTATTATTATTCGATGAAATTCAAGAAAATCCATGCTAATATTATAACGGTTGTTTTGTTTTTCGCTATTCTTGTGCCTGTTCTTCTCACTGTAGATTTTCCAGATAAGGCTATAGTTATTTTATCTGATGAAGATTTTCAAAAATATGGTTTTCCAGGAAACGGTACTGCTAATAATCCTTTCCGAATTGAAGGTTTGAAACTAACTAATGAACCGAAAAACAATATATATTATGCTATTACTATTCGTGGAACATCTAATCATTTCATCATCCAAAATTGCATAATACGTGATTATAGTGGTGGGATTTATTTGTATAATGTTGTAAACTCCACTGCTAAGATATTGAATAATCAAATTGAAGAATGCGGTGAATATACAGGGATTAATATTTTTCAGTCCTATAATGTTCAGATTATTAATAATTCTATATCTCAAGCTGAGGAAGCTATCTACCTATCTAAAAGTGATCACTCTCTTATAATTAACAATACAATATATCATAATCGGGTCGGAATTTGGATTTCGTATTCCGATAACGTAGAAATATCAATGAATAATTGTAGTTTCAATAGGTATGGAATTACCATAGAAAATTCACAATTTACAAAGATTCTTAACAATATTATATGTTCTAACTTTGAATTGGATGAATCTATTTGGAGTCAAGGTGAAGGTTTGACCATTTCTTTCTGCTTCTATCTACAAATCCTGAATAATACCATAAAAAATAATGCTAGATATGGGATTTTAAGTCAAAATCTTCTCCATAGCAATATTTCTTTCAATGACATCAGTTATACAACATTGGCTATAGAGCATGGTCTTGGATTATTCCTCTTTCACTCATCTAACAATTCAATAACTTACAATCTTATTGAAGAAAATAGAAAGTATGGAGTTTATTTTGAAGATTCAAGAGACAACATTTTCCATCATAATGCATTTATTCAAAATGGTATTAATGTTGAGGACAACGCTTTTTCGCAATTTGGTTACAATAATACTTGGTTCGATAATATCACGTTGGAAGGAAATTACTGGTTTGGGTGGAATACAAGTCTTCCCTACATAATTCAAGAAGAATTAACTGAAGATCCCTATCCACTTGATTATAATCCCGTTGTTTTAGACCTCTTCTTCCCTCTCTTTTTCAGTTGATAATTTCCGAAGTTTTATATTACTGGAACTTCCATATAATCATGAACGGAGTAGAAAGCAGAAAATATTTAGAGGTCAACAGATGTTCTTGAGGATATTGATGGGTTAATGAACAGATTCATCCGGGGTTTAAGAATTAGTAAAGAATTGGTAGCTATTTTAGGCATAGCATTTGTGGATTTCTTCTTAAATTTAGGACTGTTTCTTCTTGAAGGAATAATGATTATTCTATCACTAATTGTCTGGCTTGCAATATTAGCCTTGTTTCTAATGATGTCAGGATAAAGAGGGTATGATATGGCAAAAAAATCTTTAAGACAACGGATCTTTTTCTTTGAACAACTTGAGAATTTTAGAAAGAAAAATCATAACCAACTAAAAGAAAGAATTGATGTTCACAAAAGGAATATTAGTTATATCTTGTCTGGTTTTTTCAAAAAAGAAGAATATATTGAAGCTGTTAGTGAAGGCTTTCTAAATTTTAAAGAATTTAGAGAAAAAACTGGTTTCTCCCACTATTCGAACTACAAGAAGAAATTGGCTTCTGGTTTTTTTACACGCAAGGAATGGGAAGAGGCGTTAGAGAAAGGTTTCGAGAGTAAAGATGAATCTAATCTTGCACGAAGAGTGAAGATTAATCACAAAGCAGAATTAGTCAATTTGTTTACAAAAGAGTTACAAGAAGCTAAAGATGGGATGATTCTTTTAGAAGTTGAAATTCGAAGCTTTCAAAAACTTATTTCTGCTGAATTCGATAAAAAACGCTTACAAGGCTACAAAAGTGAAATAATTGTTAAACAGAATCTTTTAGAAAAAATGTCTGAAATGAATAAAACTCTTCATGTAATAGAACATGACGATTTTGCTCTTATGCTTTTGATATTTGAAAATAAAAGATTGAAATTGTTACAAGATATCTCGAAACATCTAGACTGGATAGAAACAAGATTCCCGTATCTAGAAAAATGGAACAAAGTACTAGATGTAATCAATAGTTTTCGATCGAAGATCCCTGTGCAATTAGACAGGATTGCAGAATTAGCTGAATTAGATCAGAGTGAAGTAGAGCAATTGCTTATCGGCATAGTCTCAGAAATACCCAGTGTAGGAGAATATTTGCAAAGAGAACAAGTTTTCATAAAGAAAACAAAATCAGAAGATGATTTAGTTTCTCTCCTAGCTGAAATGAAGCAAAGGCAAAATGCTGAAGCCAGACATTTATACAAGCGATATTGCTTGAATTGTGGATTTGAAATTGCTTCGGATGATTTGCAGACTAGTTCAAAGTGTGCAAAGTGTAATGAACTAATTCCTACATGTTATATCTGTAGAGGGCACCTATACAAAGGAGATGATGTCCTTATCGAAGAAAATTGTGGTAGTCCATTTCATAAAAGGCACATTCTGGAATGGGTTAATGTTCGAGGTATCTGTCCTATTTGTAAGGTTAGAATAAACACAAAATCACTGAAGAAAATTGATAGAAGTGCCTGATTAACTAAATTGAAAACTAT
The DNA here is from genome assembly GCA_019894795.1 of Candidatus Heimdallarchaeota archaeon. Classification (GTDB taxonomy): domain Archaea; phylum Asgardarchaeota; class Heimdallarchaeia; order Heimdallarchaeales; family Heimdallarchaeaceae; genus UBA460. The sequence continues at coordinate 3,344 of JAGXNV010000237.1, forward strand.
CACTAAATAATTCGTTTTTCACGTAGAAAAATAGAACTAACAGTCATCTTAAGATAAGAGGATGGAAAAGCACTTAAATACTATCTTGAATAATTTATACATTGGTAGATTTCATGAGATGGCGTGAAGAAATTGATTTCAGTAATATAGCTAAATTCCTTGGCACCTTGTTTAATGCTGACCCAGAAGAAATAAATAAAAAGTATGTTAGTATCAATGAAATGTATGTATTGAAATTTGTCGATGAGGCTGAGGAAATTCATGGGATCATGATTACTGTAAGAGACAATAAAGAACCTTCAATTGCCGAACTCATTTATACCGCTTTTGAGGAAGAATTTGATTTTGATGAATTTAACCCATTTCAGAGATTGGTTACCTTCTGTAAGATCGAGTATCTAGATATTATTTATACTAATACCTACATCACAGAAAACAGCTTTGTCAATGTTGATTTAGATAATTTGAATGATTTTTTGACAACTTTTGAACGTGTGAGTATGAATCTTAGCAAAGAGAATTACAAAGAAGTATGGTATGATGAAACTGGTGAAAAACTCAACTTGCAGGATCATGATTATCTTAAAGGAAATAAAACTCTTAAGCTATCGAAGAAGAAGAGATCTGCAAAATTCAAAACTATTTCTCTTGAAGAATTATCAGTAACACAATTAGCT
>JAGXNV010000023.1 GCA_019894795.1 Candidatus Heimdallarchaeota archaeon
GAAATAGTCATTAAAAACCTTAACCAAAGAAAGCATCTAAACTTTTCTGCTTAAGTGCAGAATCTTGCCCTTTTCTTGCTTTGTTCAAAGTGCTGACTACACGCTCCTTATTAAATCCCCTTTCCTCACACAAAAATTCTGTTACTCCTTCAACATCAATTGATTTGAAATCTAGTTTGTAATCCTCATTGATTTCGGGATTTAAGAACACTTCTCGAATAGCATCAATATCCACATCAAGAACAACTGATTCTTCATTTGCAAGGACAGCCTCAAGTGTTCCATGTTTTGTTATGTATTTATAAGCCGTTTTGGGTCCTATACCTTTTACGCCATCTGGATTAAAATCAGTTCCAATCAGTATTGACATATCAATTAGCTGTTCTTTAGTTAATCCTATTGTTTGTAATAACTCGTGTTGATGAAAAACTTCAACGTTCACAGTAACATAGCGATTTGAATGAGGTAATTTTCTTCTTCCTGATAGAGTAAGGTTTCTTACTAGGGTAGGAGAACCAAACAGGAGACTGTCATAATCTTGAGAAGCAACAGCCCAAACTTTCTTTTTTTGAACTAGATAAGCTGCTTGTGATTCACCTTCAGAAGGTGCTTCAATCACCGGAATTCCCATAAGTTGTAACAGTTTTTTACTATCATCAATCATTGACGATGTAACAACACTTGTTCGTTGAGCTACAGTTCTAGCCCGTTCCATATCTCCGCGCTCCAAAGCGTCCTCTAGTTCATCTCTGGCTTTGCGCTTAACTTCAGCCCTTCTTCTTATTTCCTCTCTTTTGAGTTTGGAAGGAGCTCCATCGAAAACATAGGCAAGTTGTATCCCTTTCTCAAGAAGTCGAGCATTTCTATATAGGAGACCGGATAAATGACTTGTCACCAATCCTTCTGAATCAGACAGTAAACTTCCATCATATCCTCTGATTGATGCTAAGAATTGATAAATAATATTGAATGCATCAACAGCAAGTTTTTTTTGTCTTAATTGATCTAGCTCAATAGGTGTTCCTTTAAACAAATCACTTATTTTTTTTACGCCCATCTGTCAACCAACCTAACTCATTAGTAATAATATTTTAAGATTTAAAAACTTGTTTTCGTTAAAAGAAGCTATCCATATTTTCCAGTAAGTGGAACAAAAGCAACTCCACCTAGATTTTTTTCTGAGAAACTTCCATCTTTCTCTTTTGTCATAAGAATTAACTCTTGGTAAAAACTTCTTCCAAGGGGTAACACAATCTTTCCACCTATTGCTACTTGATCTAATAGAGGTGGTGGAATTCTTTTTCCTGCTGCAGCTACGGAAACTATATCATAAGGTGCATGCTCAAGATGTCCTACACCACCATCACCTCCAATAATAGAAACCCGATCAGAATATCCAGCTTTTTCGATGTTCTCCTTAGCAAATTTAACTAGTTCTGGCACAATTTCTATTGCATATACATGTCCTGGATTATCACAACCTTTTGGAGCAACCATCTCAGCAAACATTGCGGCATGATATCCACTACCAGCACCGACTTCAAGTATTTTATCACCTACTTGGGGATCAGTGCAACTAGGTGAGATATAAATCATAACCATGTGAATAGCACTTATTGTTTGATTAGATAGAATAGGTAAGGGAGTATCATCATATGCCCTGTCCTTATGTTTTTCAAGAACGAACTCTTCACGTGGAACATTGAGAAAGGCTTGTTTCATTCTTTCTGTTAAACCAATCTTGTGATATCTTAATCTAGAAAGAACTTCGATTTTACCGGGTATATCCTCATTATTTGCCATATCTAACAACACAAAATTGTTTCTAAGTAAATATATAATTAATCATCTTTAATATATTGTGTTGAATAAGGGTTAATATCTATTAAGTTGTTATATCTACAATCTCAATGGGAAGAGCAGAAATATTATTGTGATATAACAGAACTATCATAAGTTTTTAAAAACACCTTGTATTAAGTATATAACAGCCTTAATAAGTTATAAAAAAAGTATATTGTAAAGGATAGCTGCATTAAAGGAGAATATTGAATGATATCACAAAAACAATTTGAAGAGACACTTAGATCTCTCGAATCACATCCTGGTGTTAGAGGTGTGATAATTACAAGTAATGATGGTTTACCTATATCTAGTACACAAAACCTTAGTATGGAAATGCGAGAGAATGTTTCTGCTCTTGTTGCTTCTCTAGTTGGTCGCGCTAAAGCAGTAGTAACAGAATTGGAAGAAGGACATCTAAATTTCTTTACTTTAGATACTAGCCATGGTGAAATTTTAGTGGCACCTGAGAACGAGTATGTGCTAATTGTGTTACGAGAAAAAAGGAAATAAACACCAACTTAGATACTGATACAACACCTGGTTACAACGATCATGAGGACAAAGCAAGATGAGAAAAGATGCTTCAGGAAAAATGCATTTTAAGTTGGTCTTTGTGGGACCAAGCCTTTCTGGAAAAACTACGTTGCTAAAAAGACTTCATACAGATGTAACTGGAATCAAGAAGGGAGGTTTAAACAGTATCGAAGATCCTTCTGGAAGGACAATATACTTTGATTTTAGTCCATTTATGGCAACATCTTCTGTCATTCTAGACATTTATACTGTTGCTGGGCAAAGAAGACACAGACATCAGAGGTCTCTAGTTTTGAAAGGTGTAGATGGATTGTTATTTGTTGCAGATTCTTCTAGGGCAATGCTAGCTGACAATGTAGAATCAGCTGAGGAACTTAAGAAAGAGTTGGGAGACAAAATTGGTGGAGAAATCCCTATAGTTATAGCCCTAAATAAAAGAGATGCTCCAGATGCAATGGATAAGAAAGAGATTGTTGATTCATTAGATTTGGGAATGAACATTCCAATATATGAAACAATAGCAGTAGAAGGCATTGGAGTGAAAAGATGTTTTCAATCCTTAGCTAGAGAAGTACTGCTTAAGAAAGTGTATGCTGTTTAAGAAATGTATGATTTTCATAGTTTTTCTATGGTAAATTCATAATATTTAAGAGGACTTTTTTCTCTGAAACCCATTCGAGTATTAATAGATACCATCGCTTCATTTGTGATTGTGTTTGATGTTGAGACAAACTTTGCCTCAGGATATTCCTCTTTCATAAAACATAGTAGTTCTCCTTTCAAAATTTTACCTAATCCTCGTTTTCTATATTTCTTTTTAACTCCAGTCAATAGTTGATGAATTATTTTAGGTTGTTCTGGATTGTACAGAAACTCAGTTAAGCCACTTATCTCTCCATTTTTTTCTTTTGAAATTATTGTATGCCATTTCATTCCCCCACCAATCCAGAGATTTGCTCTGTTTCGCAAAGTGTCGGGAGATATAACACTTCGTAACTGTAAGGATCCTAGAGGTTGTTGGTTGATTGTCTCTGTATAAATGCTAGCATATTCTTCAATAATTTCCTCGGGTACAGCTTCAAAAGATACAAAATCTACATGTTCAGTCTCTGCTAGAACTTCTTTTTGATTCCTCCAGTCAGTAATCAATACCCAATCTACATCACTAAAATCTAGAACTGATTTTGTTTGTTCTAAAGCAAGTTTTGCTCCTTTGTTTTCGCAGAATTGCCAACCCATTTCGTTATTTGAACTAACCAAAAGCAACTTTACACTGGGTAATTCATTTGTTTTCTTCACTACTTCTTCTAATAAAATGGAACCAATATTCATTCTTCGATAATCATGTAAAACATTAAGACTTAATCTGGCAATATGACCATTTCTTTCATAGTTTGGTGATTGAGAAGTCTCAACACTCAAGATTGCTTTCCCTATGATAGGACCAGAAGACCCATCTTTGTTCATACATATCCACGTGTAAACATCCATGTGAGGATTGGGAGTCTGTAAACTTTTTTTTCTGAAATCTCGAGACATTAAACCCTCTTCAGGATTCAATTCCAGATCTATAGTATCATCAAGATCAAGGTATTTTTTAATTAAAACTTCAGAAGCTAAGGAGGATTCAAAAGGTATTATGGTTAAGTCTTGATACATGAAAACTGCTCACGATTAAATATTTAAAAAGATAAAGGTTACTCGTGGATAACTTCAAGTAACTAGTTCTTCCCTGGTGTAAGAAGGATATGATCAATGTCACTTGATTCATTTTGGTCGATAATCAAACGAACAGCTGAAGCAATATCAACTGATGAGAGCATCTTAGATCTATCAACATCTTTGCCATCGAACCAAGGTGTATCAACAGAACCAGGGTTAATTGTTGCAGCTTTCACCCCTGTTCCTTTTAATTCATCTCGAAGACACCAAACCATTGCTTGAACAGCATGTTTAGTTGCTGCATACAGAGAACAACGAGCAGATGTTTTCAATCCTAAATTGGAAGAAGTGACAATTACTTGCCCACTATTTTGACCTTTCATAAGAGGTAAAACCATTTTCAACCAAAGAAAAACACCCCTAACATTTGTGTTAAACTGTGCATCATATTGATCAAGAGACAAATCTTCAAGATTACCAAAATGTCCAACACCAGCATTAGCTAAAAGAACGTCCACTCCACCAAGTTTCTGTTTTACTTCAGCGAACATTTGTTCTGCAACTTTTTCATCAGACACATCACCAACGCCAAAATAAGCATCGCAACCTAATGATTGAAGTTCGGTTACTATTTTCTGAAGCCTCTCCTCATTTCTACCGGTCAAATAAAAACGATGACCGCTTTTGGCCATCTCAAAGGCAACAGCTTCTCCAATACCACTTGAACCTCCAGTAATAATAATTCTTAAAGAATCTTTATCGGCATTCATATTACCAAGAAATAGAGATGATTAATATGTTTTACCCAGTTAATTAGTTAAAATTAAAAGAAGTAAAAAAAGAGAAAGTGGCTAAAAGTCTTAAGTCTAACTATTTTGCGGGTTCAGTTTTTCTAGCAAACCAGAGAAGTGCTGTAGCCACTATACCACCTAAGAGGCCGGTATAGAAAGTTGTTCCAAAATCCCAATCAGTTGCATCACTTACCATGATGGCAAAAATAATGGCTACAATTACAGTTAAACCTACAACAGCTAGAGCAGCAACTATAGCTATAAGCTCTAGAAGGTTCACTACGTCTTCGGGGAGTTTAATGAATGGATAAAGTTTGTACAATGAAACAAAAGCTACAAAGAGATAAGCAAGTCCAAGTATAACAAGAATAACTTTACCATACCAAGGAACGAATTCCCCATAGAGGGCAAAATCATAACCCCAGGAATAAGCACCTTGCCACCAACTAAATTCAGCAAAGAAAAAAAGTATACCACCAACTACACTTATTAAAAACGCGCCTAGGTAGAGAGCAGGTTTTGTATTAGTAGAAGTTTTTTCTGTAGAATCCATGAAAGAAATGGCTCATACTAATTTAAAAAGGGTTCTCAAGGACAAAAAGATTAGAGCGAAAACGAAAGTTTTATTAAAAAAACAAATGAAAAAGGAACGGCGAGAAATGTTGGGCCTGTGGCTCAGTTAGGTAGAGCAGCAGACTCTTAATCGTTAAGTACGTGTGCTTGCGAGTTAGAAATCTGTCGGTCGTCGGTTCAAATCCGACCAGGCTCGCCAAACATTTTTACTTTTTCAACAAAATGTACAAAAATGATGACCTTAAGTTAATGATGACCTCATATCTTGCTCAATGGTTCTTAATTGAGCATACTCCCGCTCCCACTCTTTTATCATATGTTTCTCCCAAGTTTCTGTGTCTATAACCATTTTCAATATTTGTTCAAATTGAGTTCTTTCCTCAAATATTTGAAACGCTTCGTCAATTTCTATTCCTTCCTTGTTCAACCAATTATCACAAAGATCAGCAATAAATTCGGTAAACCGTTTATATGCTACCATACTTTCCTTATTATAAGTTATCACAACAGCAAAAGCTTTGCCAATTTTTTTGACATAAAGAACTAGGTTTTTACTCTCAATTTTGCTTAATTCCCCTAAACCAATTGAAGTGCCTAGATCTAATATTGCTGACATGAATGCTGTGAAAAGAGTAGCATCATAGGGTAGAGTAAGTGTTAACATTAGGAATACTGGTTGCCCTGTTTCTATTGTTATTAGGAGGTCAACATCTCTGATCACAAGAGGTTTATCCGTATATGGATCATCTAGTACTCTTTTTATTTCCGTATTTTCTTGAAGCGTTCTAACATTAATGATGAGATTAAGGTTTCTCATGAATTTGTAAATACCAGCTCTTTCCTCGGCTAGAAATTCATCATCTTCAATCCAGAAGGGGTTCTCAGTAAAGCGCTCAAGAGGTTGGAAATTATCTCTGAAATTCTTCTTGACTCTTTCAGCTAATCGATCAAATTTTCCTTTATCTTTGACAATTGTTAAAATATATTCCCCTTTTGCTTCACAGACAATCTCGTTATCACCAAATTCAATAAGCTCAGGAGATTTTTCACCAAATTCGCTAATAATTGAAGTAACTGCTGTAATATAACTAACAACTTCCATATTTTTCTCTTCTGTACCCCATTGTTCATCATAGATTTTATAATATCTACAAGATCCATTTGTCTTCAGAACAAGTATAGCTTTTATCAACAGGTTACACCTTGTTTTCACTAAGTTATATCACAGCTCATCTTCTGTACGCAAAAATAAGTCTTAAAAGCTTTCTTTACTGGTATAAGTCAATGCAAATGGAGTCTCTTGGAGTTAAAGTTCCTTTCAAAGAAGCGGAAACATTGAGGAAAACGCTTCTTTCAGTTGATGGGATAGAAACTACTTTAGATTTTATGCGTGATGAAAACCATCTCATAATTCCCCTTGCACTTTCAGAAAAAGAAACAAAAAAACTTCTCTCTGATACATTGCCTAATGTTGAACTTGAATTAGGTTTTTTTAAGTTTACAAAGAAAGAGATACGCATGAAAAATCTCTTTGAAGCAGCTTCTAAGCACATACCTCCAAATCTACACGAATTTATTCCAAAAGCATATGATCTAATCGGCGATATAATAATCGTTGATATAGCAAAAGAGGTTGTAGAGTTCAAGCAACAAATAGGTGAAGCGCTCTATAGCTTGTTTTCCTCAACAAAAACTGTTTATCGGAAAGCATCATCTGTTTCAGGACAACTAAGAATTAGAAACTTAGAACTCTTAGCTGGGGAAGAAAAGTGCGAAGTTATCCATCATGAACATGGTGTAACAATTTATGTGGATGTTTGTAAAACTTATTTTAGCCCAAGGCTTGGTTTTGAACACAAACGAATCGCGGATTTAGTCAAAGAAAATGATATAGTAGTCGATCTATTTACTGGTGTGGGCCCTTTTCCTCTACATATTGCTCACAAGCTTAATGCAAAAATCTATGCAATAGACATAAATCAGAAAGCAGTTCAGTGTCTACAAAAATCTTTGAAATCTAACAAACTTAAAGGAACAATTATACCTTTACACGGAGATTGTAGAGAGCTTTCAACAACTCTTCCTAAAGCAGATAGAATTATAATGAACCTACCAAGCAATTCGATTGAATATATTGATGTTGTAATTCATGTACTAAAACCGGGGGGAATAATACATTTCTACAATTTTGTTCAAGTAGAAGAGGGCGAGGAAAAAACAGTAAATCTCCTTGAAAAAGAATTGGAGAAATTTAATTGGAAGATTAAGGAAGTAATCAATTTCCAAAAAGTGAGGGATAGTGCCCCAAGGGAGATTCATGCTTGTCTAGATGCAAGAATCACTTCTTAATCTACATGAATTGTCACATAGAGAATGTTATTGGGATCTCTAAGAGAGTTTACAATTTTTCTTGATATATCAGCTGCTGATTTGTCAGAGTTAATCATTAATGTGCGTTGGCAAACAAATGAACTTTTTCTAATAATTATAGCTTCTTCATCTGAAAAAGATAGTTCTGAATTTCCATATCCAACTATTATCTCTTGTCTATTATCTACTTCTAGTATAACAGTAATAGCATTTCCATTTATTCTCATTTTTTCTTTAAGCTCTTGAGGTAAATTAAGTAGGTTACAAGATGATTTTACTCCCAAGATACAATCACCCCCTATAGACAGGTCAGACGCAGTTGTAAATTCTATTGTTGAATTATGTTGGGACCTAATATTTTTATGCCCATTACAATGAAAATTGAAGACAGTCACGTGTTTTCTCTATCATCTTTCTTTATTTGGTTTATGTTTTTTTCGAAATTATACAAAAAAAGGTTATTTTTTTCTCTGTTTCACCAATAAGTTTGTATTTACTTATCATTTTCTTTTTCTTGAATGAAAAATATTATAATGGTATGTTTTCAAAAAAATATAGAAGGTAGACATTGATGTCTGAGAATAAGTCTCTTGAAGATACTTTGGTTTGGTTTAATGATCGCATATCACCTATTGTTACAAAATACCGCAATACTGCACTCAAACATGTGAGAAACATTTTTGATCGTATTGAAGAACTTAAAACTGCAGCACATCGTTTTGACTATTCTGATTTAAAAGACCCCGATGTTTATCAGAATTACGCAACTACAATACATATCAAAACTCTTGAAATGTTTGATGACATCGAAACTCCAGAAGATGTAACATATAATATTTTAGATTCATTAAACAAGGATTTTAATAATAGAATTCTGGCTTATGTCAATCTCTTAGCAAAATATTTGTCTTGGTTGAAAAGAGATCGTTCTTATAAAAATAATGTCAAGAATTTAGACCGTGCGCTTACACGCGTTAAAGAAGAAGTACATACTTTTGAAAACAAAATCCTAGTATCATACTCAGAGATAGTAAAATACGAAAAAGTATCGGAAGATATTGAATCCTTAATATCGTTAGTAGAACGCAAGAAAGAGATTTTAACTGAAATTGATTCTCACGCCGATGAAATAACAAAGATAACAAAAACCATCGATGAAAAACAAAAAGAGCTTGATGCGCTAAATAATCACCCAGGTTTCCTTCAATTAGAGAAAAATAAGAAAGAGCTAGACCACATAGAAATAAGTATCTCAAACAAAATTTCTGAGATAAAGAAATTAAGTAGTAAAGTTATCAAAGCTGCTGAATCAAAGAGAATAGAGTTGAGTGATTACGATAAAGAAACGATGAAATCACTCATTAAAGATCCACTAACAACTTTGATTAAAGAGGGGGAAGGATATAGAGGCATAAAAACTACTTTACGCGAACTTAAGGAAGTAAGTAGTAGTCCTGCAGTTCAAATGAAGAAGGAAAAACTTGATAGAGCGTACGAAAACATCGAAGAAATTCTGAATGATGGTTTAGCAGAGAACCAGCAAAAAGCTAAATTTCTGATTAGTCAAAGCGAAGCTATAAATAAAGAATTCTCAAAAATGAATATGGATGTAAGAATCAAAAAATTGAATGAAGGAGTTAATAATTATAAAATTGATCGACAGAGAATCACTCTACCTTTAGACAGAGAGAAAGACGAAATTGAGGAGAAAATCACTTCATTCGTTAAATCCATTGAAGAAAGAATTGTAGAGTATATCGAGAAAAGTGTGAAACTAGTTTTAGAATAAATCTTAAATTGTCTTTTGCACTCTATTTTTTGGAGAGATAAATGAAGAAATGGAAAAAAGATTGCAGAAAGTCATGGAAAACAGGGGATAACTAAAGAACTACCAACAGAGGCAGAAATAAGAGGTTTTGTAGCACAACAACTACAGAATATCTCAGAATTATAATAAGAAGCGCGTTTTGCCCATCCAAATAAATTTAAAAGTAATGTTGAGATAAGGTGTATAGTAATAGCTGTATTTATAAGTAAAATAAGACCACTGAGTTAAATAGGTAATCCAAATGGCATTCGGAATAACTTTTGAGAACAAAACAAACGAATTGAAAACTACGTTAACTGATTTAAAGATAAAAGTTCCAGAAATTGAAAGCGCTGCAATAGTATCAATAGAAGGATTACCAATAGCTTCTGTACTTCCACAAGAGATTGAGGAAGCAAGATTAGCAGCTATGACAGCAGCAATGTTATCATTAGGAGAGAGAGTAGCTCAAGAAATGCAAAGAGGAGAATTAGAAAAAATATTCATTGAAGGAACATATGGTTACATTATAACAACTGCAGCAGGTCAAAATGCCGTCTTAACAGTTTCAGCAAGAAAAGAAGCGAAATTAGGACTAGTGTTTTTAGACATGGCTCGCGCAGCTCAAGAAGTTGAAAGACAATTAACTTAACACGATTTTTATCATTTTTAGTAATTTCTTCTTTTATAGACCTTTAAAACTAATTTTAGCCTGTTTTCTAATTTCAGTCTTATTGCGAAAAATCTTTAAGAACGACTACTTTGTTCAGAGATAGGCTGAATTTATGGAAAGTATAAAAAACAACCCTAGCGATACTGACGAAATTGTAGTTAATTTAGGTAGACTAGAAGAAACTATCAATCATCTTCGATTGAAGAGAGATGAGCATAATAAACTAACCAAAGAATCTCTTACAGAGAGAAATAAAATTAATCAAGAGATGAACGAACTTCTTGTAAAGGCAAAAGAACACATGTCTAAACGTGATAATCTCAACACCAACGTAAAAGAGTGCAAGGAAAAAAGAAAAACTCTCCAAGACGAATTACAGAATAAAAAGTCTCTATTAGAAGAATTAACTGTAAAAGAAGAGAATATCAAAGAAGGAGATATTAGGAAAAAAAGAAGGCAGATGAAGAATCTAACAGAACAAGTTGAAAAACTGGAATGGAATCTTCAAACTAGAGTTTTAAGTTCCGATGAAGAAAAGGACATGATTCAAAATCTCGAAAAACTTTCAGAAAAAATAGATATTCTTGCAAAAGAAGTTCATGTAACAACATCTCAAACACAGATTTGGAGAGAGATCTCAAGTATTCAAAAACAAATAAACAATCTACACATTACAATTATAGATTCAGCTAAAGAATCACAGATTTTTCATAATTTAATGAATCAATTTTTCCAGCAGGTTAACGTTCTACGTAAGAAAGCCAATGATTATCATAAAGACTTTCTAGACAACAAGAAGATTGCAGATATTCATCACAAGGAATTCTTAAGTAAAGTTTCAGATAAGAATGAATCAAGAAAAGAGTTGAAAGAGATACAAAAAGATATTCGTAAGAAGATGCAAGATGAGATAAGAAATGATCTTGAAGAGAACACGCAAAAAGCTTATGAAAAGTATGAAAAAGGAGAAAATTTATCAATGGAAGAATTCCGATTGCTTGTTGAAAAAGGCATGATTTAATAGAGAAATTAACCATAAATAGTTTTAGTTAACATTTTCCTTTAAATCTTTCAACGTTATTAGATAGTCAACATATGGTAAATAATTTTCCGCATCGTTTTTTGTTCCACTAATCAATAATATCTCACTTTTTTCTCTGACCTTAGCCAAAATAGGAAGCATTGATTCATCATTGACTCCCACACACAAGACATCTGTTTGTTGACTATAAACTACGTCAAGGCATTCCAGAGCGAGATATACGTCTTTATCTGAAGGCACAATCATAGGAGTTATTCCTCTACTTATGAAAAGTTCATATTCATCAGGTTTTAATTGATGGTCAAACACTACAAGGTTTTTTCTTATACTCCCAATTTGTTCTATCTGTTCCATCAAAAGCTTAATGCAGGATGACGATAATGCCTCTAACAAGTCCCCATCAAACAAACAATGAACTCGCTTTCCTTGCCTTCTTAAAATGTTTAATACTCGATCTGTCATTGCATCGGTTAACGAAAAAAATGGTGATATATATAAAGTTCGCTTGCTTGTTAGGAAAATAAAGAAAAAATAGCATAACATTTTCAAAGCTTACTTAGAATTGTAATCCCAAATCCAATGGCTTATAAATAACGTATGGGAATAAAAAATGAAAAACACAGAAATAGAAATTCAATTACGATAAGATTTCAGGTGTAATTATGTATTGGCTTGTACCAAAATTCCTCTATAAACTATATGAGAAGAAACTTTTTTCCGAAATAAAAAATAATCCTGCTCCAAATCATATAGGGATAATATTAGATGGTAATCGACGAGCCAGTAAGATTCTAGGTGTGAACTATGAAGAAGGATATAATCTTGGAGCTCAGAAACTGGAAGAAGTGTTAGGATGGTGCTGGGATTTAGGTGTCAAGGTTGTTACCTGTTGGGTTTTTTCTACAGAAAATTTTTCTCGACCTGAGGATCAAGTAAAATCTATTATGAAACTTGCTCAAGAATACCTAAGAAAAATCAGAGAGGATCCTAGAATTACAAAAAATGAAGTACAAGTGAAAATCCTTGGACGAACACAGATGTTACCAACTAAAGTCCAAGAAGAGATTAAAAAAACCGAAGAAGAAACGGCTAAATTTAATAATTACAGATTAAATGTGTGTATGGCTTATGGAGGGAGAGCTGAGATTGTAGATGCCCTTAAGCTAATTTTACAGAAGGCTGAAGCAGGTCAGATTAATTTAAACGAATTGGATGAAGAACTAATAAGCAGTCATCTTTATACAGATGGGGTTGCAGATCCTGATTTAGTTATTCGTACCTCTGGTGAAGAAAGATTGTCTGGATTTTTATTATGGCAGTCTGCTTATTCAGAATACTATTTCATTGACGTTCATTGGCCACTATTCAGAAAAATAGATTTGTGGAGAGCTGTTCGAACTTATCAACGAAGGCAAAGAAGATTTGGACAGTAAACATATCAAAATCTAATCATTCGTAGAAATCGTCTCTTACGCCCCAATTTCTTTCCATTAATGCAATCAGTGTATCAATATTATGACCAGTATGTGCACTTATTGGGAACAAATCTCCTGTCACTTTGAATTGATTGAGAATATCTACAATGCTCAACCCTAACTGTTGGGTCATGGAAACCTTAGATGAAGTTTGTATATCGGTAATTAATGTTTCAGGTGAATCAATCCAGCTTTCAAGGTTTTCCATTTGCTCTTTTTCAATGATATCTTCTTTTGAGATAGCTATAATTTGTGGAAGAGTTAGCTGAAAAGCAACTGATACACTCAGAAGGAGAATACTAGAAAATCCTTCAGGTTTGAGAGCAAGTGAAGGGTCTATAAGGAAAACAGATGTGGGTTGACTATTATCTGCAATAACTGAAGAAACCAATCTGCCACTACTTCTATACGCAAATAACTCAATCTGACCAGGAGTATCTACAATAAGGTATTCGGGAGCTATATAATCAATCTCATCTTTTATTGTATCTATTTTAGTTGCAATAAGATCCATGCTGGCAATCATTGCCCCATTTGGGCCTAAATCTAGTTTATCTGTCAGAACATCGATATCTACTATGTCTCTTACGTCTATATCTGGATCATAAGGTAATCTTCTTACTCCAGCATCAAGATTAAGAACTGCTACATCCAATTTCTTCTGACTAAACCAATCATAAAGAGTTCGAGTTAAAACTGTTTTACCACTACCTGCGGTTCCCAATAAAAATATAGTATAATATCGTTTTGCCATTTTTTTTACTCCTTGATTTCTTTAATTTCTATGGAAGGTTTTTCTTTTTTAAACAAAACCTGTAATTCTTTTCTAGCTTTTGAAACACTTTTTTCAGCTGTTTCTCCATATCCAGATATATGTATAACTATTCCTCCTTTAGCTTTATTAGCTGGATGGGATTTAATATACAAATCAGGGTAATATGTCTTAACAGTTTGAATATGAGGAGCAAGTTCACTCTCTATACAATTTAACAGCTGAAACTTCAGCTCATAAAGATTATTATCAACCTTCGCCCTCAATATGGGGATAATGTGATTTAGCAGAATATCTTTCATTTCAGGGGGAACACCTGGAACAGAAAAGATATCCATCCCTTCATGTTCAATATGACACCCTGGAGCGCCACCTACACTATTACTTAGAATGGTAGCTCCTTCTGGAAATAATGCCATCTTCCTTCTTTCTTTGGTTAAGCCTAAATTTCTCCTTTCGTAGTAGGTTTCTAATTGTTGCAAAGCTTGATTATTTTCGATTAATGGAACCGCCAATGCTGCTCCTAAAACCTCCATTTGTATATCATCATAAGTAGGTCCTAATCCTCCTGAAACAACAATAACATCTGGCTTTCTTAAGAACGCTTCTTTGAAAAATGCTGAAGCTAATTCGAGATCATCTCTTATGCAAGTTATTCTACGAACTTCATACCCCAACTGTGTAAGTTTTTCGCCCATGAATGTCCCATTTGTGTTTACAGTGACACCGATCAACAATTCATTTCCTAGACAGACAATTTCAGCTGTTGGAAGTATCATAGTCATTAACCTACTTTTCTCTATAAACACCCATCTTTGCTATACTTAGCAAATAATCTTTATAAGGTTGGTTTAGCGATGAGTCAGTATTTTCTAAATATGACTGACTCAATTGGTATAATTCTTCTGCTTTATTTTGAGCATATTGGAGTGCTCCAGTCAGTTTCATAATATCTCTAACTTCTTCTACTTCTGTAGCGGTAGCATCTCGATTTCCTAAGGTTCGAGAAAGTGAGAGTTTTTGTTCTTCATTAGCATTTTCAAGTGCTTTGATAACAAGTATTGTTTTCTTACCCTCTTTGATATCACTATCAACTGGTTTACCAGTTTTCTTTGCGTCTCCAAAAGTTCCAATAATATCATCTACAAGTTGGAAAGCTATTCCAACATTAAGAGCAAAATTACCAAGACTGTCAATCTGAGTCTCAGAACCTTCTGCAAGTATGGCACCCAATCTTGCCGATTTCTCAAATAGTGCGGCTGTTTTTCCTCTTATCATTTCTACGTACTCAGCTTCTGAAACATTTTTACGCCCCATTAGTTCTGATTCGTATATTACACCTTGTACGATATCTAAAAATCCAGCATTGAACTCTTGGGCTGCTCTCAAAATAACAGCTGGTGGAAAGCCATCATTATGTATTGCTTTATATGCGAGATTGTAAGCATAATCGCCTCCTAGAATTCCCATGGATTCTCCATAATTAGCGTAATCCAGATTGGAGTGATTGTGTTTTTTCTCCGCAAAATCATAAAATACTTTATGAAAGGCTTGTTTTCCTCGTCGTGTATTAGCATTGTCCATTATATCATCGTGTATCAAGCTAGCATTATGAATAAGTTCTAAGGAAAGAGAAGTCTTTATTGCTTCATCTTTCGATTTATCTGGGTTAACGGCAGAAAATGCCGTTATCATCATAATAGGACGAATTCTTTTACCTCCAGAGAAAAGGAAATCTTCAATTTTTCCATAGAAGAACTGTAAAAAAGAGTTGTTCTTAACAGAATCTATTTGATCCTTCATCAGAGCTTTTAATGACTTATCAACCTGTTTAATCAGCTTGGCGTAGTACGTAAGAAACATGTGTATCTTCCTTATACCTTCGGATAACGAAAACAAATCTCATATTAAATTTTTGTTCTATCTGTTAGGATTAGAAAACGCAACATATTTGAAAGGTAGCGAAAAATACTATTGAGAATAATGGTAGATATGTCAAATTTCCAAGATATAGCAACAGAAATTGAAAAAAAACTAATCGAAAGTGATAGTGCAAGAGAAGAACTGATGCAATTATCAAGAACAGTTTTGAAGTGCTCTGGGCAAAGTATAGAAAATTTCCACAGAAATCAGGTAGATTCAGCAAAACTCAAGATTGTTGAAGCTGAAGAAGCTTTGAATAAAGTTAAAGATTTACAAGAAGAAAAACAAGGCAACTATCATTTAGGAATTATTTACGCAGCGATGCAGGAATATACAGAAGCTAAATTGTTACATGAGCTCTTTACTACAGGAAAAATTTCTAGTTATGAAGAAATAAAAGTAACAGAAGCTGCTTATTTGTTGGGAGTCGCGGATCTAATAGGAGAATTAAGAAGGTATGTTTTAGAGAAATTAGTAGAAGGAGAAATAGAAGAAGCTAAAACATACTACGAAACCATGAAGGAACTCTATGCAACTTTCATGCAAGTAGAATGTGGAAAGAACCTTGTATCAGATTTTAGAAGAAAGAAGGATACTGCAAGAATTTTGATTGAAAGAACATTATCCGACTTATTTGTAGCTGTTCAAGGAAGGAAATTAGAAGAGAGGTTTGATAAAAGTCTCGAAGACTAAAATCATTTCTCACGAACAATACAGATTATACCAATATCCATCATATTGGTTCCAGTATAACCAGTATTAAGTTCTCCACCATATTTTTTGAAGAAACTATTCACATCATTTGATAAAAGATATTTTATTGAGCCTTTTTCCAACAGAGTGAATGGGCCAACAATAGCTCCAGCAGCTTGAGAATTACCATCAATCCCATCGGTACCAAAACTTGCCAAGAAAATAGTTTCATGAGATTCTGTCGTCAGAATAAACGAGAAAGCTAACTCCTGATTTCTACCTCCTACTCCTGGTGAATCAGAAAGAGTAACAGTAGTCTCACCTCCAAAGAGCAAAAAAGAAAATGATGAACTGGGTAGATTTAAGGGTTTATTACCAAATTTTTGCATAGCTGTTTTTGCTAGAGCTTCACCAACCTCCTTAGCTTCTCCACTTATTTCATAATTGAGAATCTCTACAGGATGACTAGATCCAAGTTTTTCTTTTATGAAATCTAACAATTTTGCATTGTCACCTATCACATAATTGTGAGCTAACGTGAATTTAGAGCAATCAGAGGGTGTTTCAGAGATTTTACCCGCTACTCCCTGATCTATCAAATCTGAGAACTTCCGAGGGAGAGTATCCTTAAGACTATACTTTTGGAAAATCTCTTGGCAATCTTCCCAAGTAGTTTTATCAGGGACAGTCGGTCCAGAAGCGATGAAAGAAGGGTCACTCCCAATAACATCAGATATTATAAAAGACAGTATATTAGTATTAGAAGAAGCTACAAGTTTTCCACCTTTTACTTTTGAAAAATGTTTTCGAATAGTGTTGATTTCATGTATAGGAGCACCACAAGAGAGCAAACCTTGTTGTAACTGAACATATTCTTGAAGTGAGATACCAAAATCAGGTGACTCTAAAAGAGCACTCCCACCACCAGATACAAGGAAGAAACACAAATCTGATTTGGTGAGAGATTTCAATAATATGAGGACTTCTTCAGCAGCTAGAACACTTTGTTCATTAGGAATAGGATGACCTCCCTTAAAACACCGACAGAAAGGTAGTGAAGAAAGTTCGTCATTACATTCCTCAGGACTTACAATAATAATACGGGAAAATGACAGAGGAAAGTTATCTAACATCCAACTAGACATTGTTTGAGAAGCTTTTCCGAAGGCTACAAGATAGAAGTTATTGTATAAAGACAAATCCACAGTATTGGCATTAATTTTCAGAATATTGGCTGAAAAAGAGATTGAATCAGACATAATATTAGAAGGTTGAGCAAAATCTAGAACATCTTCAATTGTAGATAGAAGCACGTGCAGCACATCTGTTTCCATGCTGTTTCGAGCTAGGTTAAGGAGGGCGTCTGTATTCTTAATGAACATTAAATAACAATAATGGAATAGGAATTAAGAAACTTTCTAGCAAAATTTGAGCTTATTATTTTCCACTTAACAATCTTCATCTCTATAGCTATGTTTTATGATGTCTTGAACTATCTTTGACGTAGATTTACCAGGAATGTGTTTCTTTAATCTAATAATTTTCACATGGGAGAGACCTCTCTCGTTAAGCTTTTTGTAAAGATCTTTCTCATTGTGCTTTTGATCAAAACCTAGGGCAATAATATCAGGTTGAATAAATTCTACAGTGTCAAAAAAGTCTGCTTCACTACCTTCTATAGCAGCATCAACTTCTCGTAGATGTCGAACAAGTGAGACTCTGTCTTTTTGAGAATTAGTAGGAGGATGTTGTTTGAATCTCTGAACTGTTTTATCAGTTGCAATTACAATAGCTAAAACGTCACCAAGCATCTTGGCTTGCTCAAAAGTAAATATATGACCAACATGCAGAATATCAAAGGTTCCACCAGTCATAACCACAGAGAATTTTTTCCTTCCCAAATCTGTTAAACTGAATTGCTGAACAGTGGTTTCAATCACAGAACCATCGTTTACCATTTCAGAGAGAGATAACTTAATATCGTCCTGATTCAGTTCTAATTGTCTCGAAAGTGTTGGAACAGAAGAATGTATCTTTTGGAGATAATTTGAATAGATTTTCTTTAACAGAAGGTGCTGTAATGTTCCAACCATTATTTATCATACTCTCTAGTTTGATCTAAAGAATAGTTAATAGTGAGTTCAGAACCATCCTTTAGATTTAAGGCAGCTCTAAGATTGATTTCACTTATTAGTTCAAGAACATTACTCCCATAATGGGTACGTCTAGGAACTATAGCTGCTACCCTTGCTGAAATATCAGGAATCTTGACTTCATAACAAAGAACATCACCATATTGCCTCCCACTTTCCTCAAAACCAGGGATAATGACTGGCCATGAACCGCGAATCAAGTCTAATCTATCAACATCATCTAGCTGAATTCGAAGATTTAAAGTACCATGAAAAGGTTTGAAACCAAGTTTTTTTACAAACGAATCCATATAGGAGGAACGAGAGATGTAGTATTTACCTTCTCCCAGTCCTGAAAAAACAGAACCTTGGATATGGATAGTAGTTAGGTCAGGATAAAGAGCTCTCTCAAGTTCAAAACGTAGTTGGTGCAAGATATCTAAACCTAAAGGGTTAATCTGAACAAAGGAACCCTTACGGGTAGAACGCCAAGACACTAATCCCAATTCTTTGTTTAATCTAATCAAGCAACGGGAAGCTGTCTGTTGAGAAGTGTTAAAAAATTCTGCAATCTGAGAAGTAGTTATACTGATTTCCTTCTCAGTAGCTCGAAGTTGAGCGAAGTAAATAAGCAAATTAAGTTCCCGGCTGGAAAGATCAAAGATTTTCATGTACATCACGTAAATGAGTAACGATATTCATAAATGGTATCTAATACTTAAGCATTTCAATTTCAGCAAAAAAAGTATAAAAATTTATACTTGTATCGCCAAGAGAACATATGAGTGGCGAAAACACAATAATTGAGGAGTGGATTAGAGTAAAGGTTCCTAATCCGCCAGAAATACAAGAAGTGAAAATCAAGCCAAAAGAGACAGCTTTACTAGTGTTAGATGTTCAAAATTCAAATTGTAACAATGAAAGAAGGCCAAGATGTGTAAAAACTTTATACAAAATACAAACAGTTCTTGAAAAAGCAAGAGAGAGAGAAATGACAGTGATTTTTACCCTAACCAGCGCAGCAAGCAAAGCAGATATGAGGAGAGAAGTACTGCCTAAGAAAGAAGAACTAGTAATTAAAGCAGGTGTAGACAAATTCTTTGAAACAGAGTTAGAAAAGAAGCTAAAAGAGAACAAGATCAAAACTGTAATAATAGTAGGAACATCAGCAAATGGAGCAGTGCTCAGCACAGCTATAGGAGCAGCTGTAAGAAAGTTAGTAACAATAGTTCCTATAGATGCGATATCTGCAACTTATCCTTATGAAGAACAATATACAGTATGGCATTTAGCAAACTCTCCAGGAACAAGAAGAAGCACTATATTAACAAAAGCGAATTTGATAACTATTTAACAATATTAGATTAAAAACGAAAGTTTTATTAAAAGAGCTTAATGAGAGAACATCGTAAGTTAGATTTTCTAACTCAAGGGCTAGTAGCTCAGCTAGGCAGAGCAGCAGGCTTTTAACCTGAGGGTCGCCGGTTCGAATCCGGTCTAGCCCGCCATCTTTCTTTATACTGAATATTCTCATAAGAATATTCTATCCATATCTTGTATAATTTTTTCACCCAAGTACTCTCTGGTTCATAATTCCCTAGCTTGTATTTACTCTCTAGCATTTCTGTTGCTTTTCTTCTTATGTTTTTGCTAAATATCCCTTCTATCTCGTTTGCTATTTCAAATTCTTTCATTACCTCTTCCATGTAATATACTAATATTGTATCTGATTTTGGATTATCTGGTTCTATCTTACATACTGCTGCTGGTACCATCACTTTTGATGTGAATATCTTCTCAAAATTTTCTGTATTATATCTCACATCACGTGTACTTTCTGCTCCATAATCTTTCTGATAAAATCTTATTTTCCACTCTTCTCCTACTTTCTCAAATGTGAATCCTACATAAGTATTGTATGTGGGGATTGTTCTTAGTCTTTCTTTTCATATTCAGTGCATTGAATTTAATGAGCTATAGAAAGAAGAAGAAGGAAGTCAAATTAAGTTAAGCAATCAGGTTTTTCTCTTTTGCTCAACACCTGTCTTAACTCATAGATCAATAATTCTCTTATCTCCTTTTCTTTTCCTCTTTAAAGCAGCTATTATCACAGATACTATAATTAGACCGATTAAGTAATTGAATGGGAAAGATGTGTTTGTTGGGGTTCCGTTTGTAGGAATAATTTCATTGTTGAATGTCAAGGAATAAATATTCAGAGAAGTTAAATTGAAGAAATCAGTAACAATTATTTTTAATTCATGAACTCCATTGGAATATTTAGTTGTATCAATTGAAATAGCTAACAAACCAGTAAAATCACCTATATTGTTTTCATCAAAAGATAATATTTCCTCTCCGTCCAGGTAAACAAAAATACTAGTTAAATTGGATATTGACCGCCATACCTCAAAGTTTCCTTGAACTTGACCTGAATGAGTTCCACCTACAAAATTCGCATAAATATCTGGCCTAACTGTTGGAGGACTAATTGCTCTGTAGAAATAGAATAGAATAGTATTTATACCATTTGGCAGAGTGGAATTGATATCTAATCTGACCCTATGTACAGTGAAATTTTCACTTAATGGATTTATAAGGATACTAAGAGT
>JAGXNV010000238.1 GCA_019894795.1 Candidatus Heimdallarchaeota archaeon
GCTATAGATACTTTATTTTCAGAGGGACAACGGAGATTTATTGAAAGTTTGTCTAGTTATGCTCGTCAGTTCTTAATCAAAGCAGAACGTGCAGATGTTGAAGATATAATAGGATTAACTCCTTCGATTGCTATAGATCAACATTCAATATCAAAAAACCCAAGATCAACAGTTGCGACAACAACTGAAATTTATGATTACTTTAGATTACTCTTTGCAAAAATAGGTATCCCTCATTGTCCCAAATGTAATATAGTCCTTAAAAGAAGAACTGTGGATGAAATAGGGAAACTTGCTCTTAAAGATTTCAAAGAAAAAAATGTTCTAATTGCATCTTCATTGACCAACGGAGAAAAAATTAATGTTCAAAAAACGGTTAAAGAGCTTGTGAAACAAGGGTATTCAAGAATAATTATTGAAGGTTATGAGTATCATCTGGACGAGAAAATTCCAATAATTGAATCTGACTCAATCTCTGTTGTGATTGATAGAATTGATATCTCCGAAAAAAATCTTTCAAGATTATCAGAAAGTATAGAAGCAGCTGTTAAATTTGGCAAAGGTAGAGTAGAGATACATCAGAATGGAGACAGAAAAACCTACTCGATTTATGCTGAATGTATAGACCACGAATATGAAGCTCCTGAGGAAATGCATCCAAGGATGTTCAGTTTCAATCATTATTCAGGTTCTTGTCCAGCATGCACTGGGTTAGGAACCATCAGGAAATTGGACATGAGAAAAATAGTCAAAGACTGGGACAAATCAATAGCTCAAGGGTCAATTGGTCAATATTCAGCTAAAAGAATGACTAATCCAACCTCCTGGAGAAGAGCAATGGTTCAATCTATCGGTGATCATTATGGTTTCACACTAGACATACCAATGAAAGATTTTACACCTCAACAACTTGACGGGTTATTTTATGGATCAAAAGGTGAGGTAGTCAAAATACAAATGATCAGAGAAGGTAAGAGATCTTCTTCTGAATTCACAAAAACTGCTGAATGGGAAGGATTGATTCCCAGATGGGAAAAATGGTTAGATGAACCCTCGGACTCTTTATGGTCTTCAGAATATAAACAAAGATATTTTCAGTATTTTACTGAATATTCTTGCCCAGATTGTAAAGGTAAGAAACTAAAACCAGAGATACTTTCAATCACTGTAGGAAACAAATCCATCTATGATTTAGCGAGTATATCTGTTGATGAATTCCTTATCTATTTGAATAACTTGAAGTTAACTAAGCGAGAACAAAAGATTGCTGATAGAATTATCAATGAGCTTTGTAAGAGAGCTGAGTATTTAGTAGATGTTGGATTAAGTTACTTAACATTAGATAGAAGAGCTAGCACATTATCAAATGGTGAAGCTCAAAGAATACGTTTAGCATCTCAAATAGGTAGTGGACTTGTTGGAGTAACATACGTACTTGATGAACCTACTATAGGTTTACATCCTCGAGATATAGACAGATTGTTAGCTACTCTAAAGAAATTACGAGACAATGGAAATCATGTAATTGTTGTAGAACATGATGACATTATCATTAAGGAATCTGACTGGGTTATTGAATTAGGTCCTCTAGGTGGAGATCAAGGAGGCGATGTTGTTGTCTCTGGTCCAACAAATGACGTACTCAAGAATGATGTTTCTCTTACCGCTAGATATCTCTCAAAGGAACACAGAATTCTCACTCCTGATGTAAGAAGAAATGCAGAGAAACACATTAAATTATCAGGAGCATCTCAACACAATCTCAAGAATATCGATGTAGAATTTGGTATAGGAACAATAACAGCTGTTACTGGTGTGAGTGGTGCGGGTAAATCTTCTTTAGCTATTGACATACTCCAGAAAGCTCTTGAGAAGCAAATTACTAAAAAGAAGATTGAAGTTGGTAAACATAAAAAACTTACAGGTTACGAAGAATTAGACAAGGTAATTGTAGTGGATCAATCTACTTTAAGTAAATCTAGTAGATCCAACCCTGCTACCTATTTAGGTGTCT
Source organism: Candidatus Heimdallarchaeota archaeon (assembly GCA_019894795.1). Taxonomy (GTDB): domain Archaea; phylum Asgardarchaeota; class Heimdallarchaeia; order Heimdallarchaeales; family Heimdallarchaeaceae; genus UBA460. The sequence continues at coordinate 2,015 of JAGXNV010000238.1, forward strand.
ATGACGAAATCCGCGATTTGTATGCTAAGTTACCTGAAGCTAAGACTAGAGGTTTCACACCAGGTCACTTCAGTTATAACACAGCTAAAGGGCAATGTAAGGAATGTAGAGGCTTAGGTCAAAAAAGAATAGAACTTCTATTTTTATCTGATGTTTGGATTTTGTGTCCTTCATGTAAAGGTAAGAGATACAAAAAGAATATTTTAAATGCCAGATACAAAAGAAAGACAATATCTGATATTCTTGATATGACTATTTCTGAAGCGTTTGAGCTTTTTGCTAATATTGAAAAAATCCACAAACCCTTGAAAATCGCCCATGATGTAGGATTGGGATATCTTAGAATGGGTCAACCAACAACTACTATTTCAGGTGGAGAAGCTGAAAGGTTGAAAATTACTCGCGAATTAGCAAAGAAAGGACAAGGAAAAAATATCTATATTTTAGATGAACCTTCGCAAGGATTGCACTTTTATGATATTGAAAAATTAATAATGATTCTTCAAAAACTTGCTTATGAAGGGAATACTATTGTTTTCATAGACCACAATATGGATTTAGTAAAGATAGCTGATAGAATAATAGATTTAGGTCCTGAAGGTGGAAGTAAAAATGGAGGATATTTAGTAGCTTCTGGTTCACCTGAAGAAATAATTGAACAAGAAAAAGGGTATACTTGGAAATATCTAAAACAGGTCGTTTAAACATATTTGAAGAATGCTTTTAAGTGCATATGCTATACTATTCAAACCAACTTCCCTTGGTTTACAGCATTATTATTACAAGGATGAGCTATTATGTCATCAAAGCATCTTCGATACACAGTATTGTTTATATCCACATTAATCTTAACAACACCTTTCATCACTGTTCATTTCTCAAATGGAGATGTTGAACCTATAGCTTTTCTTACACTAAAAGCATCTGGGGGAGGAGTGCATCCGGATTATGGTCTTTACATAGCTGATTATCTAAGACAGATTGGAATTGAAGTAGAAGTTAGGGTTGCGGATTGGACAGTGTACCCTGGAGCCCCTTGCTGTACATTCGATTATGATTTAGGTATCATAGACATAGAATTCCCATATGGTGAATTTGATCCATTATCTCATTTCCATTCAGAAAGTGATAGTGAGTATTACACTGGGTCTAATACTATGCCTTATGGTGCTGAGAGTGATTTTCTTTTAGAACAAGCTTTACAGACTCTCGATATTGAAAATCGAACAGAGATCATTTATGATTGGCAAAATCTCGCTATGGACAAAATAGTTCCCTTCCTCCCTTTGTTCTCATCAAATGACTATATTGCAACATGGGGAAATCTGAAGGATTATAATTCATCTTGGACCTTAACAGATAATCTGCCTTATATTTACTTTAATAGCTTCCATCAGGGACAAGAAAATATAGATGAACTTATTCTTGCAGATAGTAATTGGAGGACATTGAATCCACTAAGTATTACAGACTATTCGAGTGATTTTATTTCCTCATTAGTTAATGAACCTTTAATTAAATTATCTCCAGAGGGAGTTCCACTTAGAAATGGTTTGATAGAGGATTGGGAGAGTATTAATGAAAGTCATTACGTATTCCATCTACGCGATAACGTATTCTGGAATCCTTCATATAATGTCACTGAAAGAGATGGGAACTCTGACCCACTTAATCCTTTAACAGCTAACTTAATGGAAGGATTGAAGTATAATCAAACAAGTGATGGTATAAACAGACAAATTACTGCCATTGATGCTCTTTTCACTTTGCTGGCTTTTGGTAATGAAATTGTTAATGAACAAGCCAATAATTATTCTTGGATGAAAGATATTTTTCTTGACCCTTTTGATAATCTTTCTTTTCATTTAATTATTGATAGCAATGAGACATCAACAGAACTTGATCCATACTATCTTCTATTCAATAAACTCAACATTCCTATTTTGCCTGAATTCTTTCTGAATTCTACTTCTACTGTTATTACAAATACTACAGGTAACATC
>JAGXNV010000239.1 GCA_019894795.1 Candidatus Heimdallarchaeota archaeon
ATTGTTTTCAAGTTTCCAGAATTGTCCTTCGAAATCTGAAGAATCCTCAGTGAAGAGTTTCTTATAAATTGTAAGTGATTCTTCCAATTCATCTACTCTTCTTTTAGGATCTGGGAATGGATATCCATATGCATTGTATTCTTCTTCATACCAACCAGCGCCAAGCCAGAGTAGAGCTCTACCTTTAGATATATGATCTAACGTACTTATCATTTTTGCGAGATATGCAGGATTTCTGAATGAATTGCAAAGAACGATATGACCTAATTTGATAGAAGTTGTTTCAACTGCTAGAGCGCTCATAAGCATTAAAGCTTCTAGATATGGTTCTTTTTTATCTTGCTTCTCATCAAAGCCAATCAAATGGTCATTAACATGAGCAGATTCAAAACCAAGTCTTTCTGCCTTTAGGGTTAGATCTCTAATGTCATCATAATTGTGAACTGATCTTACATAGTACCCATATTTCATAATATGAGATTTCTGTTGGATATTTAACGATTTACTTTTTGAAAGAATTTTCCTTTTTATGTTCAATCAAAATATTATTAAGTTTAACATTATCTGTTTGTTTAGCGTCAAAGATATCTAGATAGACACTGTCATCCACAACGAAGGATAATTCTAGATTCGAAGATGCTCAAACTACATAAGTTGAAGTGAATATATTGAGCGAAGAAAATAAATACATAAAAGTTAATGAGCTCTCTCCAAATGTCAGAGACATCAATCTATTAGCAAAAATCGTAACTCTCGGAGATATTCGAGAAGTTTCAAACAGAAATACAGGTGAAGAACATAAAGTCATGGATGTTCTCATCGCAGATGATACTGCAAAAGTTCTCTATTCGGCATGGAATGAACAAATCGATACCATAAAAGAAGGTGAGACTTACCAATTCTTAAATGCAAAAACAATTCTATTTCGTGGTCACATTAGACTATCTCTCGGAAGAAACGGAACTATTGAAGAAACTAAAGAAAAGATAGACGAAACGAATGATGAGCTAGATATGTCTGAAAAAGAACATGAATATGAAAGACGGGGTTTTCGAGGTGGCGGCGGTCAGAACAGAAGACCTAGAAGCGATAGATACTAAGATAACTGATCATTGTAATAATTCAGTTCATCATCTTTTTATTTTTATTATTTAATTTGTAGGTTACAATATTTTTCTCTAATAAGTTGAAAAATCTAAATCTATTTTTGTTAATTTCTGATTTAGATGTGTTCTTTTAGGAATCCTTTAAGTTTTGAAACAAAAGTTTCATGAGCTTCTTTGGTTATATTTTGGATGGTATACTAATTATCTACATTACTTCTGATAAAATTCTCTATCTTATGTCTCTCCTCAAAAAGAAAAATCAAATCTTTTGAAAAAAATATTGAAGAAACAAATAATCTTTAAATTTTCAAATTTCCTTCCTCATCGTAAAACTTGTTCTTTCTTCTTCCTGCTGTCATAAATCTCCATAAAACACCTAAAGTGCTTAAGAAACTGATATCCTTTCCAGTCCCTTTGGTTTTTCGTATTTTTGGTACTAGTTTAGCTGCTACAACTTCAGGTAATTCAGCTAATATGTTAAAAATATTTTTTGCTTCAGGAGTGGTAGTATGTGTGAGTAGGTCAGTCATTACCATTCCTGGTGAAATTGAGTGGACTCCAATCTTCTTATTTTCTATTTCAGTTCTTAGGGTTTTATTCAATTGCGGAATTGAGCTTTTTGTTGCTCCATAAACAGCGAGATTGTTAGATGCTTTACCGTTTGATCCATAACCGCTAAGATTGAAAATATGCCCATAGCCTTGTTCTTCCATGAACATTATGACTTGTTTGCATGTATAAAGTGTTCCAAGTAAATTTGTTTCTACAACCTGTTTTATAGTTTCATCTGGTACATTTACAAGTTTATCATATATGTATCCGTTTGTGCCAGCATTGTTAATCCAAATATCAATATTAGATAATTTACTAGTTGAGAATTTTATTAACTCTTTAATATCCTCAGGATTGGTAACGTCACAGGTTGTTCCATAAATATTAGAACCAGGAATTTCTTGTTTTATCTTTTCTAGAGCTTCATTGATTGCTGATTCTCTCCTAGACGAAATGACAACTTCATCTCCATGTTCAAGAAATTCTTTCGCATACGCTAGCCCAATCCCTTTTGAGCTTCCAGTTATTACTACTTTCATTTTTCATCTACTCCTATATTATCTCTTTTTCGCATTTCTTATTTACTCTTTGTGCAATTTTCGCTGCCATAGCACCTGCACTTATTCCACCATCAATATTAACTACTGCTATACCAAGCGCACAACTTTGTAACATACTCATTAAAGCTGTTTCACCTTTCCCTCCAAAACCATATCCTGTGGATATAGGAAGGCCAATAACAGGAACATCAACTAAACCAGCTACAACTGTAGGGAGAGCTCCTTCCATACCCGCTGCTACAATGAGAGCGTCAATATCCCTCTTTAATAGATTATTTAAGGGTTCAAACAAGCGATGAATCCCCGCAACACCAACGTCATGAGTCATAATAACTTCACACCCCATCATCTCTGCTATTGCCTTAGCTTCCTCTGCAACAGGGATATCTGAAGTGCCAGCAGTAATTATACCTATTTTCCCATTTTCTTTAGATGAAATATAATCATGTCTTCTTATAACACAGAACTTTTTTCCAGTTCCATATTCTACACTGAAATCATTAATCAATTCATCTATTTTTGGAATGTGTTTCTCTGTTAATCTTGAAAGAAGTACAATTTTCTTTTTTTCAAGCACCTTCTTAACAATTTCAACTACCATTTCAGGTGATTTAGTTTCTGAATAGATTACTTCTGGAATTCCGGTTCTAGCCTCTCTAAAAATGTCGTATTTTGCAAATTCTTCTACAATCTCAATCTGATTTGAGTTGAGATATTTTTCTGCTTCTTCTACAGAGATTTTTCCAGAAGCCAATTGTTCAAGAATCTCTTTTCTATTCATAATTACCACTTCCTTCATAATACAAGTTAACTAGTTTGATTTCTAATTCATTAATTGGGATTTTTGTTTCAGTTGCAATACTCGCAATATCCTCAAATTCGGGTTTTACTCCTACTATCTCTCCATCTAACATCCTTTCTTTGAAACGACAAGTAAAACTCTTTCCTTTGATTATGATCTTCTTTGTAATTACTCTTCTTTCTAGTTCATAACGTCCAAATCTACCTTCTCTTACACCTAGAGTTCCAAGTTCTTTCATTATATTTTTGGCCAGAAGTGAAGATTTGTCTTCGTCACAAATTACTCTTAAGCACCATGCAGGTCTATTCTTTTTCATAATAAGAGGGTAGTAGGAAACATCTAATGCACCTTGGTTCATAAGTTCGTTAACTATCCCTCCCAAGATTTCTCCTGTAACATCATCTAGATGTGTCTCCAACATAGATAGATAGTGTTTTGTGCTTTCTTGTTGCAAATCAACAAGCAGAATTCTCAAAACATTTGATCTCGATGGAAGATCTTTATTCCCTGCACCATACCCGATTTTTTGTACTCTAAGGGGTGGAAGCTGATTGATCTGATTAGAAACCAATCCTCCTAATAGAATTATCCCAGTAGGTGTTAACAATTCACCTTCAACTTCATCGCTGAAGAATGGATATTCTAATTTCTGAAGTATTTCTAATACTGCTGGAGGAGGGACAGAAACTTTACCATGGGAAAATGTAATAAATCCACTTCCAACATTTACTGGAAGACCATAGATAGGAATATTTAGCAAACCGTGTTTTTCTAATAACCAAATTGTTCCAACTATGTCCAATATGGTATCAACACTAGCTGTCTCATGCAAATGTAATTTTTCTATGGTCTCATCATGAACTCTTGATTCAGCTTGAAATAGCAGTGTCAACATCTCTTGTGCTTTATTTTTCGCTGCTACTGAAACATCTAAATTATCAAGAACTTTCATTAATGAATCCATCAGAT
>JAGXNV010000240.1 GCA_019894795.1 Candidatus Heimdallarchaeota archaeon
CTTCTCCATTTTGGTAATCCAGTATCTCTACCTTAAAACCATGTCTTTCGGCCCAGCGCGAGTACATTCGAAAAAGCATATGAGCCCAGTCTTGCGATTCTGTTCCGCCTGCACCAGGGTGAACAGTCAAGATAGCAGAATTTTCCAACTAATGGGAGATATACTTGAGGATATGGGCGAACAAGAAAAAGCAGAACTTAATTGGAAGATAGCTTCTGATTTAGAAGGGGGATAACTATTCTCACAGAATCTGTAATCAATTTTACCTATGGATTGAAAGGAACATATCTACTTTACATACAAGTTAGTGAAATTCTTTTAATAACAATTAAAGAAAGAAAAATTCCAATTGAAGAAGGTTATTATCTCTATGTAGGAAGTGCTTATGGGTCAGGAGGATTAGCGTCTAGACTCCATAGACACCTCAGGAAGAAAAAGAAGAATCATTGGCACATTGATAAAATCACAACTTCTACTAAAACTTCAATCAATGGAATTTTGGTACTGGCAGAACAAAAAGTCGAATGTACTCTTTCAAAAATTTTGAGCGGAATTGAAAATGTTATAGCCATAAAGGAATTTGGTAATAGTGATTGTAAAAAGAACTGTATGAGCCATTTCTTCAGAGTCAGTTAAGATAGTAAATGTCTGTTGCCTATATTCACATTTTTCAGATATTTTGATGCAACTTTGTAGCATTTTTCGGCTAAATCTAAAGTTGTAAGAGGAAGATCAGAAAACTCAAACTGCGGGTAGAAACCAAGTAATGAGTAAGGAATATTTTCATTTATTGAGGAAATGAAAGAAGCTATATTTTCTACTTCTACTTCATCTATATAACCTGGAACTAGAAGAGTTGTTGCATTCAAGATTGGTAAATCTGGTCTTAGATCAAAGAATTCCCTTCCTACAAATCTAAAATTTTCCAATACGACTTCATTCTTCACTCCTGTTAAGGCTTGATGAATGTTTGAATCCCATGCTTTTAAATCAAATTTAATATTACCACCAGACTTTAAGGAGAGTATAGCAGCTTTTTTGACATATTGCTTATTCCCAAAACCATTCCATTCCCAACAGATTCTAGCTATTCTATTTTCAGTCTTGGCAACTTCAAGTATTTGTTCAGAAACGTTTATCGCAAATGGAAACTGAGGTTCTGGCGATCCACCAAAAAAACAGATACAATTAATTCTGGGATTGTTATGAAATTTCTGTACTAGGTGAGATGCTGATACTTTGGCACCATCATTAATTTTCTTGTGATTATGATTCTGGCAAAAAAGACAATCGAAAGAACATCCATAGAAAAATACAGATAGATTGTAAAATCCTAATTCTTTATCTTGGCTGGAAGCATATTCAGGATAACCAGCCCCAGTTCCAGCAGGACAAAACCAAGATGCACAACAATTACAAGGAAGGGGATCAAAATAATTGTGAAGCAACCCCATTTCTTTTGTAGAATACGTGGAAATCTTAACATCCTTCTTTCTGAATCTCAAACCACAATAACTTGATTCATTCTCTTCTAATCCGCAATTATGATGACATAAAGAACAGCTTATTCTATCATTGTCAGGAGCTGTTAAAGGGAGATCGTAGTGGGATCTAGCCTTTTTGTGAGCACATATTATCAGCTCTGTAACTTTCGTACTTCCTTTCCTCAAACAATCTTTACAAACAGATAGAATTCTAGCCACTAATTTCTCTTCACTACAAATAAAACACTTCTTTAAAGATTTTTCTTGAGACGGAATGAAGATCATTATAATAACATAAGCTTTCTAACTTGTTAATTTTGTGCTTTACTTATTTCTGATTTCTTACTCTTATTTAGATAAAGTTTATTTATATAAATAAAAATATTCGAATATGAACGAACCATGGCAAACAATTTCAGTAATAGCAATAAATATAGTATTGTTTTACATATCTGCAGCAATAATGTCTGCAATTATGTATAGGAATGATTCTAAAAGATGGACTTGGTTAAACATCATTCTAGCAGCTATTATATCTACTGCATGGGTGTTTGGTTGGACAGCTATTGACGGACTCGGATCTGCTTCCATAATCGCATTCGGCATAATAATTTTCTTCTTATGCTGGATAGTTTGGGTATTCTTTGGAGCAGTAGGTGAAAGAAGTGCTGTCTACACAACATTAGGAACGCTTATCTTGTGGTTTCTACTATGCTGGGTATTCTTAGTAGTGATGAGTTTGGTTTCTGTGACTGATTTTTCAGTACTTGACTTTCCAACTCTTCTTGACTGGTTACCATAAATCTAACAGAAAGATATAACAAAATTACCAAAATCCAGGCTATAATTTAGTCTGTATTTTTTTCCTTTTTTTTCAATATAATTTCTTAAGATGGAAGGATGTTTTTTCTGTATCTTCAAAATAAAATATACTGAATATACAAAGTAAATAAAGTTAACTTTGCACTCTGAAGTAGCATTTTCTGAATTAAGTTTTCTCTTTTCTTTAAATTCCCAATCAATACAAAAACCACCACAAAAATAACGAATTGCACATTTAGAGCATCTTCCAGAGTTCATCGAAAAGGATTTTATATTGTTTGGTTTTTTCATTTCCTTAATAGAGTGATTTTTCTGAAAATCCTTAATACCAATTAATCCAGAACAAGGATATTGATTGAATTTCTGATCTAAAGCAATTGCTGTTCTTCCAGCTGGACATCTAATAATTTTCTTTTCTCTAGTTAAGATAGAATCTACAAATTTGCTAAAATAATCAGAAGGTCCTAATGATTCAAGAAATTTTACAATCTGTTTAGCTTCTAACGATATTAGTTTTTCCACTAGTTTTTCAAATTCCAACCGGAACTCATCTAGATTCTTATCATTCCAAGGAAATTTTGAATTTTCAGAAATTCTTACAGGTCTCAGTGATACTTTGTTAAAATAGTTCATATATTCGATATATTGTTTGTATATATGCTTAACTTTGGAATGAATGGGAATCATTGCATGTTTAATAACCTCCTCCTTAAATAACTTGATATTTGTCAGCACCTGATTCTTTTGCATCGAGTTGGTTAAATCTATTGAAACAGTTAAGTAACCATAAGTATTGATATATTCCACGAAGTTTTTTGAAGGGGTAAGTAGATTAGTAGGGGGGAGAAGAAGTGAAATCTGAAAATCGTAATTTTCTCTTACCTGATTCAACTTCTCTTCGATATCTGTAAATGTATGGAAATTAAGAGTTATTTCCCCGGTATAAAAAAGTGAGAAAGCTATAGAAGAGTTATTTCCTCTCTTTCTCATATTATTCAGAATTTGCAGTATTTGTGTGAAAATATCTTCTGATGAAGGTTGTTTAATACTTACATTTTCCTTTCTATCTACATAACAATACCAACAAGATAAGTTGCATTCTGTTGAAGGATTGATAACCACATAATCTAAAACTTGTATTTGTTCTAATTCAGAGGGATGCTCTTTATAAATAAAAAAATTGCTTTTTTTTAATCTTTGAACATTTCTGTCTAGTTCTTCTGAACTAATTGATTCGATATCCCAAATCATCTGATTGTGGGGGTCTAATAAAATACGAGTATTCTTAACCTCAAAAACATAAACTGAAGGATCAGAATTTAACATTTACATCAACAAACAGATTCAGATTCCATTCTACCTTCATCATCTTGAAGAAAAACTGCTACTTTGTTTAATGCATCATCTTTTGTGAGAAACTTACCTATGATTTTCTTTTCTCCTGTGAGCTTTACTACCCACCAACCATCTTCAAAGTAAATTTCATAATCTCCACATTGTTCTGCATCGTTCATTTTTTCTCAAATTATAAGAAATGAGATTGTTTAAATTGTTTTTCCTAAAACATATTACCTAGTAGAATAAAAAAGTCTTTAAAACTTGGAAAGAAGTAAAGAATAATATTATGACACAAAGAAGCTTCAAAGTATCTTTATGTGGTGAAC
>JAGXNV010000241.1 GCA_019894795.1 Candidatus Heimdallarchaeota archaeon
TAATGAAGGTCCTGGATATTAGCGGACCAATGACTCAAAAGCAGATACTGGGTTCTGTCGACCAACCTGAAAGAACTGTTAGATATGGTATAAGAAGGTTATTAGAAAAAGGAATCTTAAAGAAAATGTCAAACTTATCTGATATGCGATCGGTCTATTACTACTTAGATCCAGCTATCAAAAGTAATTTCGAATTCCTTGGCGGCAAAGGTGACGTCAAGGTAAGTCAAATAGCATAATATTAATGTTTTTGGGGCTTGGGCTCCATCTTATCCGGGAGTGGGGAGAGGGACATTCCCTTTTTTTTGTTTTTTTTATTTCTTTCTTAGTGTAATTATTTTCTTTTTTTTCGCTATCTAACAAAATATATATTAAAGTTAGATTCCATGCCTTATTTGTTATGAGCAATATTTCTCCATTAAATGTAATTACCAATCTCAAATCTGTAGCTATATGGATGCACAATGTCATAAAAGCCTACGAAAGTGGAGCTATACCTAAAAAAACTGCATCAGCCTTATCTAAGAGAACTTTGAAAAAATTTAGTAAGTACATCCCCAACCCAGAAGAGCGAGAGAATTATGATAAGCTGTTAGACTTATTCTCTTCACTTTCTACAGTTGACAGAGCAGATGGCAATTTCGAGAAGTTTTATTTGGGTAGCTTAAAAGAAGAGCTTGATACTTTATTAGAATCTCTTGAGGTGGCATAGTATGACTAGTTCCCAACCTGATTACAATTTCAAAGTCCTTTTACTTGGTAGTGCAGCTGTTGGAAAAACAAGTCTTGTACAAAAGTTTGTTCACGATCGTTTTGATTCAAGTTATTTAATGACTATCGGGATGGAACCATCCGAAAAGCATGTAAATCTTAAAGATGGTACCAAAGTCGCTCTCTCCATCTGGGATTTAGCTGGTCAAGATAGATTTCGCTTTATCAGACCTACTTTTTACAAGGGTGCAAAAGCTGCTCTTCTTGTTTTCGATTTAACTCGTTCAACAACTCTCAAGGATATCAGAAAATGGGATAAAGAGTTCATTGATAACTGTGGTTCCAAAGTTGTAAAGATCTTAGTAGGTAATAAAGAAGATTTACAGAAAGAAAAGGCAATTTCAGAAAGTGAATGTGAAGATATGAACTCAAAAACAAAGAGTAAGATGTATTTCAACACAAGTGCCTTATCTGGGAAACATGTAAATGAAGCATTCTTGAAAATTGCTGAGTTATTAGTAAAACATGCGAGAGAGATGGAATAAATTATTTATTCTTCTTTCTCTGTATTTTCTTCTTCTATTTCTTCTTCATAATCATCATCAAAAAGTAAGACACTATCCAAAACAGATTCTAATGAAGGCCTATCAGGTGCTTCAAGTAAAACATCTTGTGTATCAGAGATACTGACATCTAGAGATGATAAATCAGCTCTTGGTCCTCTTGCTCTTGAACCTGCAATAGCTGTTGCCCCAATATTCTGTATCATTGTTTTCATTGAGGAGATCTCATCTCTTAATTCAGAGAGAGCGGGTAAATCATTAAGTTGATTTATCAGTTTGTCAACCTTTGCGAGATCCTTTTGTGTCTTCTCTTCAAACTTCTTTCCATTTTCTATAATTTTAGCTATTTTTCCATTAGTTACGGGGGAATTCATATGATTAATAGGTTGAAAAGATCTTGAAGAGATAGGTGGAGCAGTTTGAGTAAGTTTAAAATCATCTAGAGTTCCAAATTGTTCCTTGTGATGAGATTTAATTGCTTCCAGTATAGCTTTTTCTGTATTGCCATAGTGAGAAACAAGATCTTCTAGCAAATCAAAGTAGTCCATGGGGATAGGCAATTCTATGATCCTTGCAATTTTTTGATTTCTCTCATCACTATACATTAAACTGCCTCGAAGATTCAAATCCGTTCGTTAATTACGATAGATTTTGCTATTTATAGTATTTGCGACTGCAACATTATTAAAACTAAAGTTTTTCGACAAATTCTCAGTAAAAGAACAAATTTAAAAATTTAAAGCATTACGTGGATTCATGAGTACTAATAATATAACCATTTTTGCATGTTTCGCCCATCCTGATGATGAGATAGGTTGCATAGGAGCTCTCTCAAATCATGTTGAGCAAGGGGATCATGTTGTCTTGGCATGGACCACTAGTGGAGAAATGGCTTCGCATTTTAACGATATGTCGTTTAATGAAGTTAAAAAAATCCGAGAGGAACAAGGTAATGCTGTTGGAGAGATTGTTGGATGTGAAACCATGTTCTTAGGATACGGAGACACATTTGTGAGAGCAACCAGAGATAGCGCGTTACAAATGGCAAAAGTTATTGCTGAGGTTAAACCTGATGCAATAATAACTTGGTCGATGAATACTAGACATCCTGATCACAGAGGTACAGCAAACATTCTGTATGACGCCTTAACATATGCAAGGATTCCTAAAATAACAGAACCTCTCGATCCATACAGACCACCCCTGCATATACCTATTTTCATGTATCATGAAGATTTATCGCCTTTACCAACAGTCTACGTTGATGTTACTGAGAACTTTGAAAAAGTAAGAGAAGTTGCTAAACTCTATGGAGATTTCTATAATTGGCAACAAGTAGATGATTGGCTTGATGTTGGAAGACGATCAAATGGGTTAAAATGCGGTGTTAGATATGCAGAGAAGTATAATGTTTTGACAAGATATCCACCTGTTGAAAAATACTTACCAATTAACAAAACTTAGTGCTTAAAAACTTAAAAAAAGTAAAATGAGAGTCAAGAAGCATACTTTTTGTAATATTATAATTTTATCTTAATTAAACCAATTAGAGATATAAGATAATAGTTCTAAAAAGTAAACTTAATAACTATCTTTCTTCTTTGATTTTGCTGAATAACTATGACTTCCGATGATGAGTTAGCTAAAATACGCCAGAAAAAAGCTCAGGAGCTTCTCGAAATTGCTAATCTGAGAAAGCAGAGGATGGAAGAGTTAAAGCAATCCGAACAAGCGCCAGCTAGTGTTGAAGAGAAAGATAAACTAGCTCTTATGAAGTTCTTTTTAGTACCAGAAGCTTATGATTATTGGCTCAGTCTCTATGAGGATCATAACAAAAAATTGACCGCTGAAACTATTTTCAAAAATCTACTATATATGGTCAAGATAGGTTACATGGAAGGGAAGCAGATCACTAGATTAGGAATAAAGAAACTTGAAAGAGAAATAGAAGGCATACCTTCATCAATCACTATTAAGAGAAAGGGAGAGAAAAAGAGAACTGTAGATTGAAAACTAGTCTATTTTCTTCTTTCAGAACTCTTGTAAAATATAACAAGTTTTTCTTTATAGTGTTCTCTTAATCTTTGGATTACTTCATCAATATCTTTGTTTGAATCATTCATACTAGTATGAACTGGGAGAGCAAGTTCATTATAGCTCCCCGTCTTTGTTTCTACTTCTTGTACAATTTTATCTCTAAACAATAAAATTCTATCTCCTTTAATTTCGATTGAATTATAGAATGGAGTAATGTCTGTATCTACTTCTTCACAGATTTGATTGACTACATTATAAACCATTTAGGCACCCCTTTGTGCATTTTAGGTAATAATAACTATGACCTAGTCACTCTACCTACCTTGAGAATCATTATTTCATAGTTAAGATATCATAATACATGGAGAATATCAGTATGTGTTTTTAGGGGAGGATATCCTAAATTGCAGAGATAATAATATTATACAAGATCAGATCATATTTGCAAATCATTTGACAAGCTTTAATAATGAATAAGTCAATAATAAAATTAGAAAAGTATAGGTGAAAACTAAAATGAGAATTAGTGTCGTTACCGCTATAGGTGGAGGGTCATTGGAGCTGGAAGTGGATCCCCAATCAACAGTAGCACAACTAAAGAGAGAAGTTGCGAAGAAGAAAAAG
>JAGXNV010000242.1 GCA_019894795.1 Candidatus Heimdallarchaeota archaeon
GGGCTTGGATATACTTTTGAAGGCGTAGAAGTGCAATATGCACCAATGCTGAAGACTCAACCCAATCAGGAATAAGGTCTAAGGAAGAGTTTTTAAAGAAAACAGGATAATTCAAAATACTGTTATCATGTATTTGTTGTGGTCTTGTCTTTAGTCCTGGAGAGTAAATACATCTGGGGAATTATGATAATATGAATTAATGAGGAAAGAGGGATTCGCAATTATTTCTCTGGTATTGTTGGTAGCACTATTTCTTGTGGTTGGGACATATATCTTGTATCAAAAAAACTTATCTTTAAGTGATTTTACGAATCTTATAACCACGAATAAAGAAACTAAAACTCAAAAACTAGATCTTGGTACAATACAAATTGCATATCTTAAATCCGCTCCAGACAGCCAGGATCAAGAGATATGGACAGTCAACCTAGATGGCACGAACAATGAAAACACAGGCACTGTTATAAAAGAGGGTATAATACTTGGTAGTTTTAACATGTCCCCCAATCTTGACAATGCTTGTTACATTGCTAGTGAGAATGGTGAGGAAGAAGTTTATTTATACGACGTACGCTCAAATCAAATTGAGAAAATATCTGACTCATTCTTTGAAGCCACTCCGACACACGATGGAAGCGATCTATCTTTTTGTTTTTGGTCCCGAGATGGAAAATATTTTGCCTATAGAGTGTCTCACGATCCCCACGAATACATACGCGGCGTACCTGTTAGTAAATTACCTCCACCAGAAGAATATAAAGATAAAATGGGTGGATTTATCTATGACGTTTACAATAATAAAATAGAAAAACACATAGAAGAAGATAAAATAACCTCTTTTTCCAGTACGTGGAGACCTAGTGGAGATAACTGGAAATTAAATCCACTTAATTATTTTCTTAAGAACGAACATGAACAAGCATACATATTTTATCGAGAGCTTAGAAAAGCTAGTGAAAATATTTATACAACCGACAGCTATTCATTATCCGCTCATCCATTAATAGCTTCACCCAATAATAACAAAATAGCATTCGTTGATTCTGACAAGAGACTAGTTGTCTTCGAGGTCGGTCCAGAAAAACATGACTCATTTAAAAAATATGAAGATACAGCAGAAATTAACCCATATTACACTTTTGTTCCCAGATTTATATGGTTATCTGAGGATTATATAATTTTCTGGAAAGAGAAAGCCTGGACAAAAACAAATAGTAATAATGGACCTTATATTCTTAACACCATAACAGGTGAAGTTAATGACATTATTACAAATAAATAGCAATAAACCACTAAAAATACCAGAAGCATCAAAATTAATAAATCTTCACGCCAACATCCTTCTGAAATGAGATAAATATAAAAGATTGAATAATTTAAAAGTATTGTAATTTCTTTTTACTGGTTAGTGTGTTATTTTAATATGTTTATTGTTATATAGCCTATAACATTGACTTCTAGCTTCATTGGATGTAAATTAGCCCCATGAGTCCTGAAAAACCAGTTGCTTTACTTCATAGCTACTTACCTGATAGGGAGGGTAGGAAAATACCGGACAAACTCGGAAGAATTGGGGTTTTAGCTGCTTCTGAACTTTATAGAAAAGGTGAAAATAGAAAAGGTGAAATAAGTAAAATTTGTATTACAGTAGAACCATATCTTGCTTCTTTACTAACAAAAAGGCTTAATACTCTTTTAAATAATCCTCCAATTGAAGATTTAGTTGTATTACCACAGGCAGTATCTACATTTGGAGAAGTAGAAACCTTTCGTAAACTTGCAGATGAAAACGACTGGAATAATCTTTTGACAATTGGAAATCACGAACATCTTCCTAGAATAAGAAGAGTAATAGATAATGTTTTTCCTGAAACTGACAAGAAAATTGATACTACATCTCCAAAAGAAATATTATCTAAGTATCCACGTTACAAAAATATATTAGACGATATGGAAAATTGGCCAGAACAACAATCCTTTAATAGAGTAGAACGAATTATAAACATTGTCAGAAAAATACCATTCCTAAAAAACTTCGCTGAGAGCCACTTCTCTGAAGTCCTTCCAAGCAAGATTGCATTGCATGCTTGGATCTTCAGACAAAGTGAAAAAAGAAATATTTAAAATTGTCTCATTCTGTAAGCTAACAAATAGGCTTTCTAGTATTATTGTTAGCTTGATTCAAATATGGTAGCATTCAGGCAGAATTATGGAAATTGAGAGAAAGATACGTACGCCTGATGAGGTTACTGGTGATTTACTAGTTCAGCGTTTGAAAACTAGTCAACTACTTCATCTAGTTGGCAATCAAGAATTCATAAAATACCAATCTAAAATTCTAGATGTGTTACAGGAAGTAAACGGTTTCAGATTAGATGATTTTAAAATAGTTCACTCCTCTGATAAATGTATCTTAGAGGAAAAAGAAACGGGAAAAAACATTCGAGTTTCAGGTTGCAATTTAGATACTGGACCTTGGTACGATATTCTTCCACTTAAAAATATTGTATGTATTCACCACAACGTAAACTCTAATTTATTTTTTACTTATTTGGGATTTATTGATGAAGCTCCATTCTACTAAGTATGATGGGTGTAAAATATCTCAAATTTTAAAATTCAAATAACAAAATTTCGTAAATCCTCCTAGTAATCAATCAAACTCCTAAATATTTTACTACCTAAACTTAGTTTCCCAAACTAGACATTCAGGCTCATTACACATAAAATGCAATTATGAATGAGGAGGAGTTTATTGAATTTTTTACACAAATAGAGAAACTAAAAACAACGATCCGCCACAGTTGGACTAGTGACAAAAACAGAAAAGAAAGTACTGCAGAACATTCTTGGATGTTGTCTATGCTGGCACTGATTTCTCTCCCCAAATTAGGTGACAATGTTGATGGTTTGCGGATACTCAAACTTTCCATTGTTCATGATTTTACAGAAGCCCTTGCGGGGGATATTCCAACACACGACCAGACTGACGCCGATGATAAACAAAAAAACGAGAGGGCTGCAAAAGAAAAAATGCTTTCAAACCTACCTGACGATATTGCAAAAGAAATTGATGATTTATGGGAAGAATATGAAGCTCAAGAAACAAGGGAATCAAAAATAGTAAAAGCTTTAGACAAAATTGAGGTTGGTTTTCAACATAATACCGCAGACTTTTCTACATGGAACGATGAAGATAAGGGATACCCGATAAATTACGCTGAGAAATACTCTGAGATAGATCCTTTCTTAAAAGAACTAAACAGGATAAACATGAACTGGAGAAAAAAGAAGTTGTCGGATGGAAAATAAATAGGATCGCAAATCACATAACCCTCATGTAATCCTAGTTGACTTATTGATTCTCTATTCTTTTTTTCACGATAAATTCTTGACAATTGTATTTAGATATTTCAATATAGGTATATGGTTTCTGCCCAAGTTAACCATAATATTAAAGACTATGTATGATTCTAACCGTCAAATTGTTGGCGGTTATTTTTTTGTGAAAAACATGATGGGGGGTGATAAATAATGAAAAAAAAGCATATTATTGGCTGTGCAGCTGTTATTCTTGTAGCAATTCCCCTTTTGGCAAACACCTTACCCTCTCAAGAAAAGGGGGGTAAATTCCAACTTTGGGATTCTTCTCCTGCAAACTCTGCAGTAGAGAGTAAACCAAATCAGGCCGGATCAGGACCACAAGACTGTACAACCATTCAAGATGGTACATTGGAATATTCCGATGGATCAGGTGTTATTCCTTTAGGAGTTGATGAATGGGGATATAACTACCAAGGAAAGGTGTTTAATGGAGGATACTGTGATGCATATCGCGATGCTGCCTGGTGTCAGGAATATAAAGACATCTCACTTATCATGAAATGGAATGACGCATGGATGTCAAATAAAGACTGTGATGGTGATGG
>JAGXNV010000243.1 GCA_019894795.1 Candidatus Heimdallarchaeota archaeon
CTTCCATACTGAGAAAAGTTAGATTGCCATTATCACAATCAAAACCTCCTGGAGTCCAATCTAAATCTTCAGCTGTAAGTATATCGGTGTCATCATGAATGTCAATTGATTCGACCTTTAGATCCGATACCCAAAATTCTTGTTCCCAGACTGCAGCATAATAATCATTGTAAGAGAAAAAGATTATAGCTTCTGTCAATCCTTCAAGCGTCACATTCCTCTCGAAATAAATGTCCCCAGTATCAAGTACACCCGGTAAAACGATCCCTCCAAGTTCATCAGGATGACTTGCACCGCTTTTTAACCAAGTCATATTAGTATCATAAACTCTTAGAGCTAGATTAACTGCATCTAAGTGCCCAGCTTTTGCTCTTCCTGTAAATGAGAAGTTTAGAAAGCCGTTTATTACTGGAACTTTAGCAAAAGCACCAACAGAAACATACGAAACACCAACTGGGTAATAGGTTCCTGTTCCATTTTCTATAAAATGAATATCATCAGTTATAGAATAATTAAACCCCTCCATACTGAGAAAAGTTAGAGTACCATTATCACAGGAAAATCCTCCAACAGTCCAGCTTAGATCAGATGTAGTTAGTATATCCGTAGAAGATATCTTCATCAATTTATTCTTAGGGATTAAAGTATTTGATAGACTGGGCATAAGGAGAATTCCTAAAAGAAATAAAATTGTTAAACGTTTGAAATACATCTGCGACTCTCCGTAGTTTGTATAAATTAGGTAGACAGACTTATATATTTATCCCATTTATTAGAAAGTTGAAATTCCAGTCTACTCATATTCTATGGGATTTTGCGATTGAGAACGTTTTCTAGTGAATAAGAAGAGCAAGATTTGTTCAATCTATAGTTTTGCTGAGTTGTAAAGTAAAAATCTTTCAAAACTTCTTCATCTTGTTTAGTTAAGCGAGGTATTGGCATTTTTAAGAGAAAATCAATGTCAATCTGAGCTAAAGCTCTTCCATTTTCTAAACTTAGAATGTTGTAAAGTTTGTTGAAATCTGAGGAATTCAGAAGGCTGGATAGAGCAAAAATGTTTATTGAATCATCTTTCATCGAAATTGAATGAACATTGTTGAGATGATAATAGCCTTCTTCATCAACAGCAGTAATTATTCGGTATCCAGTTTGACGAATTAAGATTTTGGGATTTTCTATGATTTCACTATTGAAACCCCCTGACCAAAGAATTTCAGGATTAGTATTGATCCAGTTTCCCTTATACTCAACTTGAAATGGAAGTACTTGACTACTTGAAATAATCCCTTTTTTCCAATATTTTCCATTGTTTAAGTTAGAAATAATGTTCTTTTGTCCGACTTTGCTCCGAATGCCAGTATGAATAGTAACAATATCCTCCATCTTTAGATCTGTACTATTCATCCAAAGTTTGGCAAATTTCTCTTCATCTGAATTGAAGAACAGCTGAAACCTATCTACAGGATTGTTATAAAATTGCTTTTGGTAATTACTGTGTGAATCCCAATTACCTTTTACAAAGATGTCTTTTGTTGCTATCCAGTTTGCTTTGAACATCTGTTCAGAACCATTTTCTCTCCCATCAGCTGTTTGTTGATAAAATGAAATAACTGGACGACCTACGGTAGCTTGTTTAAAAGGTTCAAACCCTAGAAGATTAATTTCAAGAATTCTTGAGTTATTCAAGATAAATGATCTGATTTTTGAATAATAACGACCTAGAAGAAAAGAATCTGGTGTAATGATTCCAAGAATCCCCTTATTCTTGAGCAGTCTCAATGATCGTTCAATGAATATAGGATACATGCTAAGTTTATATTCAGCAGAAGAGTAATTCTCGCGAAGAAAATTCTTATAGTCTTGATTATATCTTTGTGCGCCTCTTAAACCATAACACATGAAAGGTGGATTACTAACAATAATATCAAATTGAATAGATGGTTTGTAAGATTTTAAAAAGAAAGGAATAGGTTGAGTGAAATATTCTAGTTCAGAAGCAAAGTTCAAGGACTTATCTAACAAGGCGTTTCCTGGAACTATATTGGTAGATATATTAGGCAGAGTAGAATCAGGAAAAAAGAGAGAGAGAAACATGAAAATCCTTAATTTACAAATGTTCAAAGCAACAGGATCTAAATCAAATCCAAACAAGTTTTTTGAAATATAATCACTGATATTTCTCTCTTCACCGTAAATATTCCTTAAAGCATATAAGATAGGTAGAAGAAGATTTCCAGAACCACAAGCAATATCAGCGATAGATGCTTGAGGTAACGATTCTAATCCTCGTTTCTTAATAAAATAATGAAGTGATTGTTTTGCAATATATTCGGAGATATACATGGGGGTGAAGAATTGTCCCTTACCCTTAAGGGAATGAATGGTACAATCTATAGAAGAAAGATGAAAAGGAGTAAGATGAGTAGAAGATAAGTTTTCATCCAAGGAAAAGGGGATGTCTATATTTATTGTTATATCGTGTTCTGAAGAATTATCTGAAGATAATACCTCTAAAGAAGAATTATTGAAAAAGGCTAGAAAATGATTTTCTTTATCTGTAAGCTTAATGAGATTATGAAAAATGTATAACCATAAAATATTAGGATTCTTAAAATAAGTACTCGCTTTTGTTATCAGTCTAATCGGATAAAATGAAGAATCCTTATTATTCACAAATATAAAAAGAAGGGAGAAAATAAAAGTGTTACCATTGACATTGAAAGAAAAAAACCAAATGAAATATGTATCTTTCAACAAATATGTATACAGATATTTTCTCGAGATATAGGTAAACCGAAAGTATTGAAAGTGATTGCAGATAATATTCAAAGGGCTTCAAACAAGGCTCTGTGGCAATAAAATTTTCACTTTCAACCTACCGTCTCTCTAGTAGTTTTTAAAGCACTTTTCGAATTTTATAGTAGAAAGAAAATGTCAGAAACATTAGTCATTGAAGAAGAAATTGTTTGTGAAGAATGTGGTCAAGAAGCTCTAGTGGAAACCAGATCAGATATTGTATGTCGCAACTGTGGAGTTGTAAAGGACAAGATCTATTATGGGACACATTTCATTGAACGTTCAACTGATTCTAGTCGAATGGGGTCTCCTGAAAGTAGAAGAGGGAAGTCTACTTACTTTAGATTTTACGATGCAGAGGCAGGAATGGACAGAGATCGTTATAGACGTATGTGGAACGCCGAGCATTCAATATACGATGCTATACAAGAAAACAAGAGTAGACTGTTAGGAATTTTAACTCGAATAGGTTTAACTGAGAATCAGAAGAATGAAATTATGTTTGAATTAAACAAAATCTACAGCGATGCAAAACGCACAAACCAAAAAATAACCAATATTTTTCTGATAGCATGCGCTCTCACAATTAAATACTTGAAAAATAAAGGACATGCTACATCTATTTCAGATATTGTTAAGATTTTCAAGGAACACAAATGCAAACTTTCAGCTAAGGCAGTGCGAGACTATATACTTGAAAATAATATAAGTTATAAGGTAAGCTCAGCAGAGGAATTTATACCTAAATATATGGGCAAACTTCGGTCTAATGATGATTTCAGAAGAAAGTTAGAGGAAATAGATCCTCAAGATGAACTAAAAGCCGACAAAGTTCTAACAACGATAGAGAAATTAGCACTCAAGCTTAGTCAAATCAAGTCCAATGGTCGTAAACCCTCAACATTCAGTGTTTCATGCATACTCCTTGCATCTAATCTAGTAGGTCAAAGGTTTATGGGTGAAGAGCTATTAACTAAAGAAGAGATTTCTAGAGTTTGTAAGATTCCTAGTACAACTCTAAGAGAGCATTGTAGATTTCTTACAAGTCATCTCCAACTTAATATTTAGAATAAATTCTCTTATTTTCTTATTCTCTTATTTTCAGCAGCTTTTTTT
>JAGXNV010000244.1 GCA_019894795.1 Candidatus Heimdallarchaeota archaeon
GTTTAGAGAAGTATTAGAATATTCATTAGCTCATTCCTTGATCAAATCAGACATACACTTCAAGTATCTATTTCTTGATGGTTCAATGAATATGTTACTATCACCAGGACAAAATCAACCTCGATTAGCTTCAAATTATCTGTTAAAGGACATAACAAGAAAAGCTCTGGATAAAGATACTTGTGTAATAGCTGTGAGTAAAACAACTACTTTTCCTTTTATTTATAGATTGGCTGATGATCTAGAGCAAAAATTAGGCAGTGAGAAAAAGTGGTTTTTCCGTGTCCCCTCCCCTGTAAGAGACAAATTTATGCTGAATATTTTAAAAGATAGACCTCATATCCCTCCATCATATGGAGTTACTTACCTCTTCCATTTTTCATCAGAAGTACCTATTCTACGAATTGATTTAGACGAGAAATGGTGGAAAGAGAAAGTTTTCGATAAAGATAAGAAAATAGAAAAAAAGAATGAAATACAAATGTTTAAAGAAATAGATTGGTTGGCAAGAGATGTTAGGTACTATGGGTATTTCTTTGATTTAGCTTTTGCTCATAACACAACAATAGTCAAATTCTCAGAACGTGATGTTGTCGCTGATCAGCTTATTGATTACTTTGCAGAGAATGGAGAAAATCCAAAGATGTTCATTCACCCAAGAAAAAGATTAGGACTAATGTAAGAAGGTATTAAGATGAAATTAGAATTAGCAGAACCTATAGGTATACTAGCTGAAGGTGATATTTCAACGCTCAAAATAATTTGCACTGACATACGCTTTCAAATTGGAGAAATTTTAATAATCAAACCTCAATCAATCGATAAAATGTTCTTATTCAGAGTAATGAACTATGAGAACATACTTAGAAACATCCAAGATATGGGCACCATTGCAGCAAAGTTCTTGAGAAATAGAGACGCTTATATTGCAAGAGTTGAATCCGAAAAACTAGTAAGAGTTCACGGATTGCTAATGGGCTACAGTGATTATGATGTTGATAAAGAGAAATGGATTTTTAAGAAACCCAGGACTCTGCCACCTCATTTCTCTGAAGTCTATAGAGGATCGGAAAGCCCAGATGCTTTAAAAAAGCTACTTCAAGGTGAACTAGGAACAGATATCGAAATTGGACAACTTCTTATAGGAACTTCAACTCTCGATATTCCTATTAAAATTGATATAGATTCGTTGCCAATGCATGTTCAAGTTGCTGGAACAACTGGTGCAGGTAAATCTTTCTTCATGCTTACATTTATTACATCTGCCCTACGAAATAATCTTGAAAACTATGTCCTGCAAAAAGACCTCAACAAAAATGTTTCTGTTTTCATGGTTGATGTTCATGATGAATATATGAATGGGCTTCAATTTGAGGATAAGAAAAAAGGTATAATGGATATTGCAAATGCAGTTAGAAAGGGTGGTAATGAACACTACAACGCAATTTTTGGTGATAAATTTTATCTTACTAGAGATCTGGAATCTGTGAATGTTGAAATGCAACGTTTCAGTAAACCAATAAGATTTCGAAGATCAGATCTTACAGTTAGTGACGTTACCTCAGTTATGTATGTTTCTGATCAAATGTCAGGATTCATGAATATTGTTAGAGCTTCAAAACAAAATTGGATAACAGAGATAGAAAATGCTGGAGAAGATGAGACAAGAGGTTTTGCTAAAGGTACCGTGAGTGCAGTTAAGAGAAGACTTTACCCTATTATCAACTCTCAAATTTTTAAGGATGATAAAGTCAGTGATCTTGCTGAGATAGTATACAATCTTGAATGTGGGCATTTCTATAATTTCAATACTGCTCTTCTATCATCTACTGAACAATTCGTTGTCATTACAATGGTTGCAAGAACATTATTCGCTTTAAGACAAGCTCTAATGTCTTCAACAAAGTGGAGTCAATTTAAAGAGCAATTGAAATCTCGATTACCTCATGAAATAGCTTCCGAATTTCTGGGTGAGTCAGCTAATTCGGCTTATTCTATAAAGGATCTTTACACTGTAGGCAAAGAAGGGTCCGATTATAGATTAAAGAACATAAAAGCACTACCAACAGTTATGTTAACTGTAGAAGAAGCACCAAGTATTCTTGGTTCTCAAATGTCTAAAGAAGGAAACATATTCATAGATATCTCTAGACAAGGAAGGAAATTTGGTATTGGACTACTTCTTATAACTCAGAATATCTCATCAATGGAATCTTTAATTCTTGCTAACACTAACACTGAATTAAATATGATGTTAGGAAATGAGATTGAAATTCGTCAGGCAATCATGAATGCAAGTAACAATATTACTGGGTATGAAAATGAATTCAAAGTATTAAGTAGAGGAGAAGCAATCTTGACTAACTCTCTAAAGAACATTCCTCTTCCTGTAAAGGTAAGCAATGTACCTATCTATATTGAGAAACAACTCCCCTTCTTCACAGACCCTCACAAAGTATTAAATGTAGTGAAAACTAAAAGAGAAACAGCTGAAGTTCCTATATTATAAATGGTGAAGAAATGGTAAAAATCTTACACTTTTCAGATAGTCATGTGTCCCATAGAAGATTTAGAGATGTAAAAGATGATTGGAAAACACAAAATAGGGTTTCGTGGCTTGAAGAGGATTATTGTATTGGTTTCCAACGTGCTCTAGAAGTAGCTGTAGAAGTCAAATGTGACTATGTTGTACATTCAGGTGATCTTTTCGATATTCCTGTAGGGCGCAACCTATCTGGACCCACTGAATACTCTAGAACTTTTGTAATCAGAGAATTAAAGAAATTCTTCGAGAAAACAGCAAATAAGGTTCCAATCATAATCATTGATGGAAATCACGGTTCTTATTTAACAAGAAATTATAGTACAATAGAATTCCTTCAAGCTGCTTTTCCAAATTATTTATTCATAAGCACAAATTATCAGCTGAAGAAAGCTATGGTAGATAAGAAATCTTTGGTTATCGAATTTAAAGATATAAACTTCTATCTTTTCCCTTACTTTAAGTTTGGACGTCTTCCTCATTTAGCTCAAGCCTATGAAAACTGGATAAGGAATCACCAACAACCTGATTCGGATAAACTCTCTGTTGCAGTAGTACATGGTATGCAAAGAGGCATGGATCTTCACGAATTAATTCTGCAGTATCCCTATGATTATGTTGCGTTAGGTCATGACCATAAACAAAGAAAAGTTAAGAAAAATGCATGGCAAGCTGGGAGTACAGAAAAATATACTTTTGCAGAAAGAGACCAGGAGAACAGTGTTCTAGAAGTTCAATTAACAAAAGGTGAAGACCCTATAATCTTACCAAAATCTATTGTATCAAAAAGAAAAATGGTTCAATTCCAAATTACATTGCAATCTGATACAACTCCAACAGCTTTTGAAGAAACTGTACGGGAAAAACTGAAAGTTCACAAAAAGAAATTTAATGGTGAATCTGCTTCTCGAGTTAAGATCAAGATTGATGGAACAATCATACTTTCCAATTGGTGGGCGATGGAAGACATCCTAGTTGATATTCAAAAAGAAGTTTTTGCAGATGATTACAATATATTAGAATTTAGATGGGATGATGGAGAAGTAGTTAAGAGAGCTCCAATAAGTCAACAAAAAGGAGTGAAAGTTTTCGAATACTTAATAGAAGATCCTGTAAAAGATTTCGAAAAGTATATTCGCTCATTGGGAATCGATGATGAAAAACAAGCTAAACAGATGATAGAACTAGGTTCAGAAATTGTAAGCGAAGTTTTTACTATAGAACCACAAACAAAAGAAGAAGGAAAGGAGGAAGAGGCATGAAAATTTTATGGATTTCAGCAAAGAATTTCAAGTGTTATTCTGAGATTCAATTACCTACTGAAGGGTCCTTTCCAAAAGGGTTATTC
>JAGXNV010000245.1 GCA_019894795.1 Candidatus Heimdallarchaeota archaeon
TCCCCCTCACTATAGGCTGCAATAAGAGCTGCTAATCCAAAAGCATTTGGTATGCCTAGACTGTTTCTTTCTCTGAATGCAATGTTTACTTGTTCTCTAATTTTTTCATTAGGGATAATTATATTCGACATTTGTAGTCCTGCTAAATTGAAAGTTTTACTTGGTGCGGTACACATTATGGTTATGTTTTCTATCTCTTTAGAAAGCTCTGAAAATATGACATGCTTCTCTCCAGGTAAAATTAGGTCATTATGAATTTCATCAGAAATTACTAATACATCATGTTTTAGACATATTTCTCCCATTCGAAGTAATTCTTCTTTTGTCCAGACTCTCCCAACAGGATTATGAGGGCTACACAAGATAAAGAGTTTACAAAGAGGATCTTTTGCCTTTTCTTCAAAATCAGTAAAATCTATTTCATATCTATCGTTTACAAGTTTTAGTTGATTATTCAGGATTTGTCTACCATTGCTTGTTATCGCGGTGAAGAAAGGATAGTAGACTGGAGATTGCACAATTATTTTATCACCAGGATTTGAGAAATTTCTTATAATAACTTTAATTGCCGGAACAATACCAGGACTGTAAACAATCCAATCATCTTCAATTTCCCAATTGTGTCTTCGCTTCATCCAACCTTTAATAGCTTCATAGTAAGTAGGATGCTTATGCCAGGTATAGCCATAGATACCCTCTTCAGCCTTATTCTTCAAAGCATCGATCACAGATTGGGGACATTGAAAATCCATATCGGCTACCCAGAGAGGTAAAACATCTGATGTACCAAAGAATTCGTCTAATAGATATCTATCCCATTTGACTGCATGAGTTTCTTTTCTATCTATTACTTTATCAAAATCGTATTTCATTTCTATTCAAAATGAACAATATCATCATCTTTTAAATATTTTTGAAATAAAATGTAAAAAGCGTAATTGGGATTATTACTAGTAAAAAAACTATAATTGTCTAAATGTATAAAATTTCTTCTAATATTAATTTGATTAAGAAATAATAGCTTATTTTAAAAATCTTAAGAATAATCAATAGTTTTGTTGATTAAAGCTATACTTAATATAGCAATATTCAGAAAGTATATGTATGTCAGCTCAGAAAAATGTTGATATCGAGGGAGTAGTCTACAAAGATGGAACTAAATCAAAAATAAGTTTTAGTTACCTAAGAAGATTCAACCTAATTATGGGTATAGTACATTTTGTTCAAGCAACATTCATGCTTATATTTGGTTTAACAAATGATAATTTCAAAAATTTTGGAGTTACGATTAATATACTTCAGGTAGATTATCCGTTCAATGTATTTGAAGAATTTTTCATACTAAACAATGTAGGACCAATTGTTGCTTCATTCTTATATTTCTCAGCCCTAGCTCATCTATTAGTTGCAGGACCATTGTACAATTTCTACAAGAAGAAGCTTGCTTCTAAAATGAATCCTATAAGATGGTTCGAATATGCATTCTCAAGTTCAATTATGATCTTCTTTATTGCAGTTTTATTTGGAGTGAAAGAATTTTGGATATTATTGTTAATATTCTCGATTAATGCTCTAATGAATCTCTTTGGTCATATGATGGAGTTACATAATCAGTTCACAGAGAAAACAAATTGGACTGCTTATATTTATGGTTGGATTGCGGGTATAATGCCTTGGGTCGTAATTACTGCAGTTTTTGCACCTTTAACTCAAAACACAGGGATGCCTTGGTTTGTACCATTCATCTATGCATTTGAAATTGCACTTTTCATGTCCTTTGCATTTAACATGCTTCTACAGTATCTTAAAGTTGGACCTTGGAAAGATTACATATTTGGAGAAAGAATGTATATTATTCTAAGCCTGGTAGCAAAAACTTTACTTGCATGGTTAGTCTTTGCAGGTGTTCTTCAACCAGGTGGCTAAAATCTTTTCTTTTCTTTTTTTTACATATTTTCTTTTATATATTCTATACTTTCATCTAAGATCTCTAAAAGCTCAGCTTTATCATAACTATGCTCATGATTTTCATTAAGCTGAAGCAATTCGATGAACATCCTTCGGATAACCCAATGAGCTTCATCTTGGTTTCCACAGACTAAATATCTTGGTTTTGGTTTCTCTGAGAACAATGCATCAAAAATAGCTTCAGCTACTTTATCTGGTTCTGGATATCCGTGATCAGCTATAAATCCTTCTTCTACTTCTTGGAATTGTTGTTTTCTTTGAGCATCAATCATGTTAATTCTATATCCTTCCTTTTCTTCTCTCATTCTTTCAATCATATTCTTACCTATTTCAGATTGAAAATTACCTGGCTCGATTAAACTAACATACATACCAAAATCTTCTACATTCTGGATAAGAGCATCTGAATAAGCTTCAATTGCATGTTTACTCATACTATAGAGGCCAAAATATCGACCTGTTAAGATCCCACTTATTGAACTAATATTAACTATTCTTCCTTTGGATTTAATTAACAGAGGAAGACAAGCTAGAACCATACGATGAGGACCAAAAGTATTAACATCCATTAAATTCATTAAATATCCATAGAAGCAGTAGTAATGGGACCTACATCTGCAATACCCGCATTATTAACAAGTCCATACAATCCTCTACCCTCTTTCTTGATAAGCTTAATAGCTTCTTTGACCTGATTTTCTTTTGTAACATCCAATCTAATTGGTTTAACATTTGGAAGTGATTCTAATTCTTCAATTGCTTGATCGCTTCTGACTCCTGCATAAACAAAGTATCCTTTGTTGCTTATCAAGTTCAATGTCTTTCTTCCTATCCCTGTATTTGCTCCCGTAATTAGGATTGCTTTTTGTATTTCTTTTGAACTCATAGAATTAATTTCTGTTAAATATTATAAAAATCATTCCCTAAAAAATTAGGAAAATTTCCCAATATAAATAATGTAATCTCTTTCATGAACAAAGCCAACAGATTCAGCTGTTTTTTGGCTAGCAATATTTTTCATATTAGTATGCCAACCAATTTTGTTTATGCCTTCCTTTACGCAGTGCTCAAGCGTTGCAGATACTAGCAA
Source organism: Candidatus Heimdallarchaeota archaeon (assembly GCA_019894795.1). Taxonomy (GTDB): domain Archaea; phylum Asgardarchaeota; class Heimdallarchaeia; order Heimdallarchaeales; family Heimdallarchaeaceae; genus UBA460. Next base: position 3,059 of record JAGXNV010000245.1, read on the forward strand.
TTTGGTTAGTCCTTTTTGTTGAAATTTCTCCTCGGTAATAATCCCCATCTCAATTCGATCACGTTTGTTATTGATATAATTAGTAATGTTACTACTCACTAACTCCCTATCTTGGTAAAGCATACAATAGCCAAAACCCCTATCTAAAAATATTGTATGTGTTCTATAGATATCTGTAATCCATTTTTTTAACATACTAGATTCTTTGATTTGTTCTCGATCCAAAAATTCTTTATCTATTCGATGTATAGAATAATGTTCAGGAAGTTTTTCTCTCCAATTAGGAATTTTGAGTTTATCAAACACATAATATTTTCTTGTCTCTAAAACTGATTCAAGAAAGATTTTAGGAATAGTTCCAAGCCAATTTGTACTAAAAATGATGAAATAAAATTTATTGACAAAATGACTCATTTTTGTGGGTATAATATTCTTCTTGATTTTATCAACAATACTTAAGTTAAACTCTTCATTAGTCTCTTTTCCTGCAAAAATAAAGGTTCTATGCCCAAGTTCAAGAAAAACTGAAGAAGAATTGTTTGAGTTGTCTACAAGGATTCTTCCAGGATAATTTTTCTCAAAAACTGATGTAACTGAAAGATCTATATCTTCAATACTAGACAGTATATTGCGAACTCTATGAAAATTCTCAAAATCTAATTCTGTAAACATTCAAATCACCACCAATTTCCAACGAAAATATCATAATCCCTAACATGAGCAAATCCTACAGATTCAGCTAATTTCTGACTGGCAATGTTTTCTATATCTGTATGCCACCCAATTTTCATCATTCCTCTCTCCGAACAATACTCTAAAGC
>JAGXNV010000246.1 GCA_019894795.1 Candidatus Heimdallarchaeota archaeon
GGATAGAATAAATGACCTAAATCAGGATATGTTATTAAATTATGATCGGGATGTCCTACTTCTGTTAGTTTTTGTTGCAAAAGTATTGCTTGTTCTATTGGGGTTTGTGACTCATTCTTTCCTTGCTGTATTAAAATAGATATGTCAGAGGGGACCTTACCTATGATACTCAATGTAGGCAAAGAATAATGTGAGCTAATCCAGATAGGACAAGGATCTAAACCTATACACTTCTTATTTGGTGTCACAACTAAATATGATGATTTGTACCAGTCTATTAATCTAGGTTTAAGTTCATCATTAATACTTATGAATGTGTCATTATCTTTATTAAACTCTGTACGTAGTTGTTCGATTGTTCCATTCGGTGTAGTAGTATTTTGGGTTAGAAGAAGAGTGAGATTCCCAACCATATTAATAAAAACAAAAATGTAATATCAGGATCCGGACTTGAACTTTTACTTAAAACATGACAAACAACAAGAAACGTAGAGAGCAGAATTAATCTATTGTTGAAAAGAATTAAGAAGATGGATCGTCTTCATCTTCTTCGTCTGGAGTAGTCTCATAGGAATTAATAGAATCGTCTTCTTGTGTAATATCGGTAATATTTCGATCGTTATTCCTATCTACCTCGAACCATTTTTTTATGAATTGGTCTCTTTTACTCCATGTACTTCTATGATAGTCTTCTTCCTTGCGCTGTAGCTCATCAAGCTTTAACTTCATATCCAATCTTGTTTTTATATTTCGACTATACTCAGGACTAGTGAGGTAGTCATATAGCTTAGATTGCTTCAATTCTCTTCCAGTATTATTCTTCCTTTGTTTCGATTCTTCGATTAAGAAGTTTCTTATCTGTTTGGCTATATCTACTACTGCCCAAGGATGAACCAACAGCACGCCTTCTCTTTCTTCAGTGAACTTACTACCGCTATGTTTCATATCTCTTCTTTTTATATCCTCGGTGACAATTATGCAGTAGTCTGTGTTGTGTATTGTCTTGTAGTTTTTTGCCTTTTCGATATCTGTTTTCGTCAGAACCATGCCCATCTTTTTGTCGAACACAATCGGTACTAATACTCTTTCTCCTTTTTCAGTAACAATATTCTGAATTACGTCGGCCATTTGTACTCCAACTTTCTTTCCAATTATGTCGTCAGTCCTGAACTCTTCTCTGAGTTCATCAATTAAGATGAATTCTCCTGATGTACCTTTCAGCTCTGGTGGAATGCTTTCCAATATCCTTTTCTGCTTATCACATTCAGCAGAGAGGTCTTCATTGTTGGCAGCTAGGCGTTTAATCTGCGTTTGATATTCTTTCGTTCTTTGGTTAAAATCATGTTGCTTTTCAATAATTCCTTGTCTTATCTTTTCCTCGATGGTTTCACACAAGTCTAACTTTGATGCCTCAATTTGTTGATTTTTCTCTGCTATTTCTTGTCTATGTTTTGATTCCATTTGAAGTTTTTGTTCAGCTAACAATCTTTCAGTTCTTTTTTTCTCTTCCTTTTCCATATCCATGTGGATTCTCTCAACTACTAGTTCGATCTCCTGCTGTAGTTTTTGTTGTACTTTTTCGTCTATTTCTTTTTGTTTATTTAATTCAGCTCTTTTTGCTTCTTCTTCACCTAACACGTGTCTGCAATAAGGACATTTGAATTTGAGAATTTCGAGCGTCATTAGTTTTGCATCTCCTGTCTGTAGTTCTTCATTATGGGAACGATTCCGTCCTCGTGGTCAGAACATTCTTCGAATTCGAGGAGAATCAGTCCGAGATGGATGAAAAAATCTGTTTCTCCTTCAATTTCTGGTGTTGTTCTACTACCGATTTTTTTCTCTTGATACTTTAACATATCAAGGGTACGTTACAACTTGTCATTCTTTTCCCAGGTAGTTGACTATAGGTTGCACTTTCGTTGCACTTTCGTTGCACTTTCGTTGCACTTTCGTCACAAAAAGTTTAACTCTAGGATATGTTAAATGGATCTGATCCATTGAGTGATCAATCAAACCCCCTCATCCAATTGGTTGCCGACATAATCCCGGTATTAAATGGTCAGGATCTCGGGCCAAATAAAACAAAAATTCATCGTTATTTGATAATATTATACATTGCTAAATTCGTACCTGCATTTACTGTATGGGGAAAGAATTTTGGAAATTCAACTTTTTTCACCCTACATAGCTTGGGGAATGTAGCTAAGGCTTTCAGAAATCAACCACTTCATTACGACAGAACAAAAGTTGCTGCAAATATTTACAAAAATGCAGAAGAAAAAGGCTTTATAGAAATTAAGAAGGTCAATGGTGAAACATATATCACAACTACGGCGAAAGGTGATGAAATGTGTGTGAACTTCCTTAAGGATTTTATTACCTTGGCAAGGTTGCGTCCTAATTCATCTTCCGATGACCGTTTTATAAGCAAAGGAGTAAATACATTATTCCTCACTAAACAGGCTTCAGAATATTTTAAGTCGTTGATGCAGCGCATTAGTGATTTAAATAATGAGTTTGGAGAAATTGAATCTTGAAATATTCTATTTTCAGAGGTAAAGTTAAGTGAAATCCAATACACGTAATTCGGGAAAATGGAAGGCACTTATAGTCGCAATAAGCGAGTACGACAAGCGTAATAACTTAGATTTTTGCAATGGTTTCATAAATCTGGTTTGAATATTAACTGGAGTGGAGTGAAGTTTTAGAAAAGAAAGTCTACGGAATTGATAATTATGATCTTGTGGTTATAAGTGGAATAGAAATGGATCATATTGTGACTAGAAAAGGGGCAGTTATCAAGAATAAATTCTATTTGCCAAAAAATCTTGCAGAACGATACAATGGAATAAACTATGGTTTAGAATAACTAAAGATGATGCACAACAATATAAGAAAATCTAATAATGTTGGTTATAACTAACGATTATAATACTCTTAATATAATTATACATAATTAGAATAAATTAAAAAATCATGGAGAATTCTTGTACTAAGATGCCATTAGACAGAAACAAAAATTCTAAATAAGTTTAGAGATTTTACTGATGCGCATGAAGCATTATATAATAAAAGAAAAATAATTGAACTTGACTTTAGAGGTTTATATACTAGCAAAAAAAATGGAAATAGGAACTCAAATTTTCATTCTTAAAAGTTAGACATTTAAGCAACTCCCCCTATACTTGCCTCCTATACTTGAATTTTTCGAAATAGTCATTAGAGACTTAAATCTATATTAACATATTCAGAATTTAGTTCATGTTATGGTATTAATATTTTCAAACTGTTTATTTCAGTTTACAATATCATCTCTTTCATCTGTAAATGCTCCAAAATTTTCTTTAGCTCTTATTAATGCAGATTTACTTACTTTTTCATTACTAAGTAATGATTCTTTTATGATAAATCTATAGATCTTGGCACTATTAGTTATTGATCGCTTATAATTGGATCTTTCATGATCTATATACAATAAACCAAATTTGCTTTCTTGTTTGTAACCTTCTTGCCATTCATAGTTATCTAATAATGACCAATGAAGATAACCAGTAATATTTATTCCATCATTAACTGCTCTTTTTATTTGTTCAAGATGTGCTATAATAAATGGGGCTCGTTTTTTGTCATTTTTATCTGCTATACCATTTTCAGTTATGATAATTGGAATATTTGTACATTTTTTATTAATTTTTTTACTCATATTGTAAAGTCCAACAGGATATATTTCCCACCCTAAATCATTTAAAATGATATTATCAGCTGTTCTTTTACGTTGAGTATGAAGGTTACTTATAACAGCTCCTCCTATGAATTTTGCAGAAGATAAAGAAACTATTTTATTCTCATAAACAACCATTTTGCGA
>JAGXNV010000247.1 GCA_019894795.1 Candidatus Heimdallarchaeota archaeon
TTCCTTTTCTGATAGAAAACATCCCTATCAGTTCCAGATCCTTCTAGATCAGTAAAGTCATCCCAGACTAGATGAATATTGTTTTCACTATCTACACCTATCTTAGGGTTATTTGAGTTACCTGTACTTGTTGTAGTTACTAATTCTGTTGGAGACCAACTTTTGGAAGAAGAACTCCATTTCCTATAAAAGATGTCATAATCTGTCCCAGAACCTTCATAATTCTCGGAATCTGACCAAACAGCATGGATATTTTTTTCATTGTCTGTAATTATTGTTGGACTTTCTGAAATGGATGAACTCATATCAGATATGATTTCTGTTCCTGTCCAATACCAATTAGAATAATCGTAGGCATTGATAACTAGTTTCTCTTCGTTTAGATTTTGATATGAATATGTATCAAACATATTCATTTGTAGAGAGAACAGCAATAGAATTGTAAAAACTAACAGAACTTTTCTTTTCATTTGAACATTTCACCAATGTATAAGTATAGTAATAACATCTAAAAAGGATTGTTCACAAAGAAAAAGATAAGGACTGGAGCAAATATGCTGAAGCAGTTCTGGTCAAATTCTAAAGCATTTAATAACACTTTGAGTATAAGATAGAGAAAAAAGAAGAATTACTTCTTCTTTGTTGTTGGTTTTGAACCAGATTTCAGAATCACTACTAACATTAAAGTTAGTAATATTTGTAAAGCACCAATTATCCCTACAATTACGACAATTTCATCGCATAATTAAAGCAGGTCGCGAACTTTCTCCTTTGAATTTGTTTTATAGGAATAAATTTCGTAGTTTTTCAGAAATATTAAATCTATTGTTCATTAATAGAACTATATTCTTCAATGATAAGATTAAAAGCTTCATTAATCTCATCTTGGTTAACTCTTTCTCCATCCCTAAAATATTCTGATAGATCCCATTTCAAAGACAGAATTTCCTTGAAACTTAAATCTGTAATTTTTCCTTCAGATATTCTTCTAATTATTTCGTTCAAAAGATGATATTCAGAAGGCTGACTTTTCTCTCTTACACCTGGACAAGAGAAATCTACTTCGATAGTAAAATGATTGTTATTTGCCTCATGTACAATAAATGGATAACTAAAGCATTTTAGAGGTTTACTTTCATGAATTGTACATTTCCCATTTTTTCTGTCTTGAAAAACACAGATTCCTTCGTTTTGTCTTAGAGCAAGTTGAAAATAAATAATATCTCCAGACTTATTCTTTAGATAAATTATAGGATAACAAAACTCTTCGATTCTTTTCTTAGCTACAGAGGAAATCTCGATTCCTTCATTTAGAGAGAGAGAAGCTAAATTTGAAGGAAAACCTATCCTCTTCTCAGTAAATAAATCTTGGAAAGGTTGCTCATTTTTATTTGGTATAGGGTTAACTGAATAGTTACTAGGTAACTCACACATATTGCACATCAAGCAAGAAAAACTGATATCTGATGAAAACATAGATTCAAACAATGTATTTTCTTCTTTTATTTGTTTTCTCTTTAAAACGTAATTTTCAACTTTGAAAGTTAAAGAGTTTTTCTCTAGGATGTCATGTAACTGATTGAGTATTTCATCTATTGAAATATCTTTAAATTGTGAAAAGGTTCCTCGAAAAACTCTATCGTTTTTTGGTTTCAATTTTTTTAAACTGTAAACATCATCCCAGATTTTTATTCTTGTTGCATCATCCTTGATTAAAATTACTAACTCATCAGAAGAATTAATTTCATTTCCATCGATTTTTCTTACAATTACATCAACGGCTATAGGGAGAGTTAAATCTTTCCAATATTTATCAATTAATTTCTTATCAGTTTTTTCTCCAAGTCCCAAACTTATACCTTTTTCTAACAATTTCTCATTGATAATTCTAAGAATATAAGGAGAGTAGTTGAAAAATTCAGGTTGCAAGTTCTCTCCAATCAGCAATTTCAGAAGATCCTCTTCAGCTTTTTGCTGTATTCCTTCATTAATGATGAGTCTAGCCATTATCTCATAGAACTAGAAAGAGCTTCAAGATAATAATTTTTCCTATAAATTCAGTAAACTAAAAAGAAAGTGAGTTTCTCTTTTATTTGGATTTATTTCTTTTTTCCTATTAATTCAGTAAACTAAAAAGAAAGTGAGTTTCTCTTTTATTTGAATTTATTTCTTTTTTCCTATTTGGATTATTTGCCAATACTACACAAAGCTCAACCTTTTACTTGCATTTTAATCCGGTGATTTAAATTCTGCATCTTTATTGTTTGATTATTCTTATTGTTCAAAGTAACTTCATTTAAGAACGAATTTGACCTAAATATTCATTGAAGATTTTTCCCTTCTCTTTTTCAAATATCTAATCGCCAATAGCATTGGAATAAATGTAGCAGAAAGACTTAACAGATTATATCCATTTACAGTATTCTCATCCCATCCCACGATTTCAATTATTTCTAACCCATCATCCATGTCAGCGACATAAACAATATTACCACAAACTTCTACATCAAATGGTCTCCCGCCATCTGTAAAATTACCAAGATGTATAGGAGAATAGGGGTTATTAACATCAATCACAGATAGTCCATTTTCACCATCCGCAATATAGGCAATACTATCTACTACTTGCAAGTCACAAGGGACTCCTTCCATGGAAAAAACATTCACAGGTGTAGGATTGGAGATATTATTTACATCATATATATGAATCCCTTTTTCTATATTATTGGCTGTAAAATAGGCATAATTATTCTCAACATAAACACCAAAAAATCCAGAAGTTCTTGCTAATTTGGAGTAGAGATGGACACTTGGAAGATCACTTACATTTAACATTTCAAATCCATAAACATAATCTGCAGAAAAAACTGTTTCATTTTGAACAAACAAATTACTAGGTTTACCTCCGCCTCGATAATTAACTATTAGAAATGGATTTTGAGGATCACTAACATCAATTATCTTTATTCCAGCTGTATCTTCAGCAGCACTACCATGGTCACTGAGATATACGATATCATCTACAACTTGAATATCAACAATAGCTCCCGAATCTTCATAACTTCCAAGGATTACTGGTGCAGTAAGATTACTGATGTCATATATTGTTAGACCACCAAATAAAATACCCAAAAACACTAAATCGTCAACAATGTCAATACTATTTGCGTGACTTTCAGAAGAATTGTGAAATAATTCGATTGGATTTGCTGGGTCACTTATATTATAAATATAGAAACCATTTAGGTCATCTGCTAAAAAGGCGATATTATTTCTCACTATTACATCCATTAATTGACCATTTGTATCAATTTCTCCAATTTCTTCTAAAATAATCTCAGTATCAGCATTTGCACTAATTAGATTTTCACTTATTAATCCATTCAGTATCAACAATATCCAAATTACAGACAAATTTCTTGTTTTTACTCTCAATCTCATCACAATCTAAACGTAAGATATATTTTCACTTGCGTTTCCTCAAGTATTAGACCTTCATATAATTTTCGCATTATTGTAACTAGAAATACTTTAGAGGGAACTCATTTCCTTAATTAGTTATGTTTATATTAGCATAATAAGAATGCATCTAGATGAAAAAGGTAAGTTTCACACATTTCTTTCAGTTTATTAAAGAAACAAAGTTAGTCTATGAGTTATTCACATTTGTATCAGCAATTTGTTTCTTGGGATCTTACTTCTTATTCTATAGACCATCTATGGAGTGCGTTATTTATCCATTTTATCCAGGAACTGCAATATTATTTGCACTATCCTTGATC
>JAGXNV010000024.1 GCA_019894795.1 Candidatus Heimdallarchaeota archaeon
ATCTTTCATTTCTCTTTGGCCAGTATAGCTTTCGATTGTTCTACCCATCTGTCTAGAACAGTGTCTGATTATCGTTTTTATAGAGTTTATATCATCATGAGCTTGTTCTGATACATCTTCAGGTTCTATTCCAACAAATTAGTCAACAGATTGATATCTGTTATATCAAGCAAATCGATGCAAACTTCTTCGATTGTCTTTTCTTCTTTATTTTTCATACTTTTTCACCTTGTTGTATTTGATGACGTAATTTTACCACTTTAATTTCTCTCCATCCATGTTTCGTAAGATTTGTGCAAGTTCTCCTAAGTGAAACTCATTGTAACGAAGCAAATAGACAAATTTTCCCAATATCGAATCAAACCAAATGAAGTCGTCTTTATCAAGTAATTCTTTATCAGAAACTCCATTTAAGAAGTCTTCAATCTTCTTCTCAATGTCTTCTCTATATTCTTGTAACATTGTCTTAGATAGTGCAAGTTTTTTTCTCTTCTATCTCTTCCTCACTGTTTTCCTTCCAATCATATCCTGCTCTCTGTCCCCACTTCATTAGATCTGGGGAGTTGTTGGAATAGAAATCAGCTGTTTCGATAATGTGGTAGATGATCCAATAATATCTCCAATCCTTAGGACCTTCATGGAACCTATCTTCAGGAACATTGTTTATTGCCTGATCAAGATGCTTCCATTTGTCCTTGAATTGTCTGATAAAACTGAGCTGAGAGTAGCCAAATTTTCTTCCATATACATATACCCTCTCTATATTATTTATGGATTCGCTCACAAACACTTTATATTATTAAAAGAAGAAATAGATTTGAAGTAAATGCCTCAACAAAAATTAGATTTTTCGTTTATTGAAAAGAAAATCAGAGAAAAAACCTTCGGAATTCTTAACACACTAAATTCAGATGGGACACCACATACTACTGGAATTTTGTATGGTGTTTCGAATCCAAAAGAAGAGTTTGCTCTTTACATGTTAACTTCCAAAAAATATAGAAAAACAAAGAATATTCAGAGTAACAACCTTGTTTCTTTCATTATTCCTTTCCCTCATCATTATCTTCGATTTGTCCCATCTGGAACAATCACCATAAATGGTAAAGCTGAAGTACTGCCTGTCAACAACAAAGAGCTACTCGGAATTTTTGAGGATAAAAGGATTCTACAGTTGATAATAAAGGATATAGATTACGAGAATGATAAGGATTATATCTTTATCAAAATCATTCCTAATCCAAAAATACTGTGTTATGCTGTTGGTTTCAACATACTGAAATTACGTGGTTCTCATACTGCTGGTGGATATTCTGTTTCTATACCTGATAAAAGAAGATAGTAACTTCCACACTTTTATATTGAAAACCACTTATGTAGAAAACTAGGTGATCATATGGTAGAACTACCTGAAGCATTAATGTTAGCCAAGCAAATGAATGAAATTATAGTTGGCAAAAAAGTTACAAAGGTAAATGTTGAGAATATCAAACCAAAAATCTTCTTCCTAAACGTATCTATTAAGGAATTCAAGAGTAAGATTGAAGGGCATAAAATTTCCAAAGTATTCTGCAAAGGAAAATGGATTTATGTAAAACTTGATTCTAAAAAAATATTTTCTACTGCTCCTGAAATGGGCGGGGACATTCTATATCACACCTCTGATTCAGATACATATGATAATTACCACTTCAAGTTTATCTTTGAAGATGAAACCTTTTTGACAATAAAATACCAAGGGTTTATCTTTGCACGTTTTGGAACCATGGATGAATTAAATGCAGAAAAATATCCTGGTAATATTGGTCCTACTCCACTTGATAAAGAATTTACATTAGAGAAATTTTCTCATCTTATATCTGAAAGCAACACGATGATTAAGTCTCTTTTACTCGATCATCAGAACCTTCCAGGGGTTGCTAATTTCTATCTGAATGAAGCCTTCTTTAGATCTAAAATCCATCCCAAGCGGAAGGCTTTAAGTTTGAAGGATCAAGAAATTAAACGACTCTTTGATTCAATAATTGAGACATTACAAGAAGCACTAGATTTGAAGGGTAGAACTCAAAGAAAAGACCTTCATGGTGCTAAGGGAAAATTCAATCGAACAATTGACTCAAAAAGTGTGGGAAAAGGATGTCCAAATTGCCAAACTGAAATAATGAAAATTAATGTGGCTGGAACAAACAACTATATTTGTCCCAGCTGTCAGGATTTAGGTTAACCTTTCGCAAATATTGTCTTTTAGATTTAGTCCCATTCAACCATATTACGTGCTCTCCCAGGGGTTCGCATCTTTAGCAATGGGATACCTACGCCGAATGTAGCAATCTTCTTTCCTGGAGTGGCTTTGATGTAAACAGTATCTGCAGTTATTCCTGATTTACTTTCAAAATCTAATATCTTCTTCAAATTGGTTTGTATCTCAGGATGATCTCTTGGTAAGAATTCAACTGTAGCCTTGAAATGTAATTCCGCAGGCGGAGCTGGGATGAATTTGTGAAATGTATTTTTCCAGAATGGTATAGTAATTGATATATTATTGTTTTTTCTCATATTTCTAGTTTTTAGCGTTGGTTCACCTGTTGTGAAATATATTGCATTACCATCACTCATATACATAATTACTGAACTTTGAGGGTTTCCTTTGCTATTTGCTGTAGATAAAACACACCACATGCTTTTCTTCATTATTTTTTTAACTTCTTGCTTTAGATCTTTCATTTCTATTCCTCTATATCTCTATTGTTGAATTTCCTTAAGTAGCTTTTCTGCCTTACTTGACCACTTTAGCACTGCTTCTGTTACATCTATACCCATTAAAACGGTCATCAGATAGTAAGTATTTTGAAAACTTTCTGCGCTGTTTGATTTCATGCGATAGAACCCTCTTCTGATTGTTTACTTGATTCCATTATATTTAGTTGCCTGGGGAATATAAGAAACTTGTGACTTTCAGATTAGTTTCCCTTTTGTCACAACTTTTACTCGTCTATCTTGCGAAACGTTTTTTTATGTTATTGCTACTACTTTAGGTAGTAGTAAAACTTCAACTAACTAAGAAGGTGATTATTTGGTAACTCAAAGTGAGTATGTCATAGAAACACAAGATTTGGTGAAAATTTACAAAACTGGTAAAGTTAAGGCTGTAGATGGATTAAATCTGAAAATTAAGAAAGGAGAAATCTACGCTTTAATTGGAGCAAATGGAAGTGGAAAAACAACTTCATTAAATATGATTAGTGGAGCACTTTTTCCAACTTCCGGAAAAATAACCGTTCTTGGTTATGATATACCTGACGAAAGAAGGTTAATTTCCAATCATATAGGTTTAGCACCTCAGGACTATTCTGTATACCATGATTTAAGTCTAGAAGAGAATGTACGTTTCTTCTCACAGTTATATGGAATGACAAAAGCAGAATTTAAAACACGATATGATGAATTACTCAGTATTCTTCGTTTGGAAGAAAAAAGAAAAGCATTAGTGAAAAATCTGTCTGGAGGAATGAAAAGACGTGCAAGTATTGCATGTGCGTTAATCCATTCACCAAGAATAGTATTTTTTGATGAAGCCACTGTTGGTGTAGATCCTGTTCTAAGAACTTTCTTCTGGGAATATTTTAAATCAATGAAGGAAGAAGGTATTACTCTAGTAATTACCTCACATGTAATGGATGAAGCTGAAAGAGCTGACAGAATTGGGCTAATGAGAGCGGGTAAATTAATCGCTGAAGGAACGCCTGAAGAACTGAAGAAAGAGCACAATGCTTCTACAATAGAGGAGATTTTCATAAAATTAAGCGAAGGAGAGATCATCGATGAGTAAGAAAAATAACGAGATAATACCCAAAAATTTGAGATTTTCTTTTAGACGAACTATGGCAATCGCTTCTAGAACCATGAATCAGTTCAGAAGAGATAGGAGGACACTAGGTCTGCTGTTCGTTGTCCCAGTTATTATAATGTTAATTTTTGGTTTAGCTCTCAGTGGAGAAGTGAAAAATGTTCCAATCCTACTTGATAATCAAGATGTGGAATTTCTAAGTTTTCATTTGGGATTGAATCTATCAGAAACACTGGAAGCAGATGATCGAGTAGATATCACTGTTGGTGATTACTATGAAGGTATAAACTCTGTTGAACAAGGTGATTATTATGCTGCTGTTCTTATACCGGACAATTTCTCTGAGAGCATTGTACGGATGTTTTTGGGAGAAGATGTAACAGTTGAACTATTCATATATATTGATGCAACCAAACCCACAGTAAGGGCTAGCATTTTAGGAACATTTCATGATGCGCTAGATGACGCTATGGGTGAAAAAGGCATAAATATAAATCAAATATTAGCTCACGATGGCGCAGAATTTGATGGTATAGATGTAGGAATACCGGCTGTTATTGCTTTCGTCTTAATCTTCTTGCTAGTCATAGTCGGTGTTATAACAGTTACTAGAGAAAAGATTCAAGGAACTCAAGATAGGTTATATGCAACACCATTACGATCATCAGAACGATTACTGGGATATGTAATTGGTTTATTACTAATAGCTCTGATAATGATAGCTATAGTGCTAATCTTTGGAGTATTTGTCTTTGGTGCAAAAGTTCAAGGTAATGTGTTCTTACTTATCTTTGCAGCTACATTATTTGGAATCACGCACGTTTTCATGGCTGTGTTCTTAGCTAATTTTGCTCAGAACGAATTGCAAGCAATACAATTTGCTCCGTTAACAGCAATTCCAAGTATGGCTTTAGGAGGAATGCTTGTTCCAATAGTCAGTTTACCTGTGTGGTTGCAACCTGTAACATATGTTGTTCCATTAACCTATGGTATCAATCTATTCGAAGGTATAATGCTTAAAGGATGGGGATTTGCTGAACTTTGGGTAGATTTCGTGGTAGTCGCAGGAATGTGTGTGCTATTCTTTGTATTAGCGGTGCTAACAGTAAGGAATAGGATGAGAGATTAGAGGTGATAAAGTGATTAACATCTCCTCCTCTTCATTTTCAAAAAAAGACGCAATAGAAGCATTAACTAAATTGGGATTGAGTGCAGGAGAGGCAAAAACATATGTTTCACTAGTTACCATGGGTACGGTATTTGCTTCAGAAATCGGTCGAGCTGCAGATGTTCCTCAACCAAAAATCTATGGTTTTCTTAAAAGTCTAGAAGAAAAGAATTTCATTACTAGACAAGAGAAAAGCGGAAGACCGGATACTTTTACGGCTACAGCTTTTGATATTGTTGTTGAAAAATTGACAGCAAATCTGGAAGAATTGATTTCAAGTACTACTGTATATTTCAAGGAAGTAGAAAAGAAACCAACGGAAGAAGTAAGAGACTTGTTTGCATACTACGAAGGAGAAAATGCCGTTCTATCAGGACTTGATGTGATAATGGGTAGAATGCAAAAGAATGCAGTCTTTGTCTTATTGAGTGAAGCTGATAGGAAACACATGGAGAACCTTGTTGAGAAGAAGAAAGGTGAAAAGAAGGATATCAAGATTTATACAATTAAAATACCAAAAAAACTGCAACTTTTACCTCTTTTTAGAAACCTTGTGAAATCAGAAAAATTCAGGGGTTATTCAGAAAATCAAATAACTGCATTTTTTACTGATGTTGATTTTGAGAAATTGAATGGAAGATCGTTTAACATTGTTTTTCCAGCTATTGCGGAGTATAGTACGATATTAATCAATATTAAACATCCAACAGCCTTGATATTCCAATTACAGTTATATGATATATTTAAAAAGCAAATAGGTATAGGTCTTAAGGAAGGTCTATCCTAATATTTTTATTGCAAAAGCCATTCATTGATGAAATCATAACGTCGAATAAGTTATGAAAAAGATTTAAGATGACAATCAGCTGTACTTATTCTTATGATAAAATATAAACAAAGTAGAAAAATTACAAGTATAATGATTACAGTTTTGCTACTTCTTAGTTTTACTGAAAGCAGTATAATTCATAACACAGTTGTAGCAGAAACAAGCACAAACCAGAGTCCCCCCATATTAAATTATGAGAAGGATAATTGGTGGTTAACTGAACTAGAATTACTCTCAGATACAAGTACAGATTTCAGTTTACATCCGGATATAGCAATAGATTCAAATGACAACATACATGTCGTGTGGGATGACGGCACAGATGATCTATTAAGTTCTGGAACAGATACTGATGTTTTCTATAAAATATATGATTCAATAACTGAAACTTGGTCAGTAACGGAGCTTGTATCATCAGAGAGTACTTCAGCATCTTCTGAAGCTTGCTTAGATGTTGACAGTCTGGGAAATGTACACGTTTGTTGGACAGATACTACAGATTACCTGGGTTCTGGGATTGATTGGGACGTTTTTTATAAAATGAGAACCCCAACTGGTGTTTGGTCAACTACTACTGTAGTATCAACATTAAGTACAGCTCATTCAGATAATATGGATCTTGCAATTGATTCAGACGATAATGTTCATGTAGTTTACAAAGATAATACAGATATATTGGGAGCTGATTCTGATGATGACATCTTCTATCAATGGTTAAATAGCTCACTTTCATCGTGGTCAGCTTCTATTCTTGTTACATCAGAAAGTATTTCGGCTTCAGATTACCCTAGTATTGCCATAGATCCATTATCCGATACTCCATACATTGCCTGGCATGATATAACTGATCTTGTTTCAAGCGGGACTGATTTTGATATTTTCAGTAGATCCTATAATCATTCTTCCTCATCATTTAGTTCAGTGTTGTTGATATCTGAAGAAAGTTCCGCTCACTCTTATTCACCAACTATTGAATTTAATAGTAAAGGAGTGCCTTGTGTAGTTTGGTACGATTTAGCTAATATGTTGGGTTCAGGAGTAGATCAAGATATCTTCTACAAATATCTAAATACTGTTTCAAATGAGTGGGTTGGTATTGAAGTTGTCAGTTCAGACAGTAACTTACACTCCTATCGTCCTCACTGTGTTATTGACAAAGAAGACCGGGTATACGTTATTTGGGAAGATTATGCAGAGCTTCTAGGTTCAGGATCCGATTTGGACCTTTTCTTCAAAATCAAAGATCCCAATGTAGATTCATGGTCTGAAATAAGATTGGTTACGTCGTTGAGTGATAATTTTGCATCATCTGTAAAACTTGCAGTAGACGGTAATGGTTTTGTTTCTAGTGTATGGTATGATTATGCAAATTTACTATCTGCAGGAATTGATGCAGATATATTTTACAAAAAATTTGTAGGAACACCTAGCATACCTATCCTCTTAACAATTATGCCCAATCCTACTTCAGAAGAAAATGTGACACTAAATTGGAAGTATAATACCTATGTCTCATCTTATTCTCTTTACAGAAGCAAATCGCACTTTACATCTGCATCAATTGGATCAATGGATCCTATTGTTACGCTTAGTTCAAACAATTTCAATGACACATTGAATGAAACAGGATTGTATTACTATGGTGTCGTTGCTCTCAATGAATATGGACCCAGTAGTCTATCTAATGTTGAGTCTGTTCAAGTTGTAGAAGATGGCATAAGTGATGGTTTTCTTGGGTTCTTAAGTTCAATTGGTATATGGGAAATCTTGACAATAGCAGGAGTAATAATTCTATCGCAAGTACTCATCTCTCTACTAATATCCTCAATTGTTAAAGGAGGAAGTAAAGGAGGAAAAAATAAAGGAACAACTAAGAAAAAGAAATAACTCATGAACAATTATATTATCATATACAGAAATCGAAAAAAAACTGGTATGTGGTGATATCTTTTCTTTTCTTTTCTTTTTATTAATAAAACACTGCTTATTCAGGATTTTTTAGGAAAATAAATATAAAAGAAGTTGATAAGAAATACTGAAAGCTATGACTGAAGAAAAGAAGGTTGAATTGACAGGGTCTGAGGTAATTGTAGAATATCTCATTAAAGAGGGCCTTCCTTATGTTTTCGGTATCCCTGGTCATGGATGTTTAGGATTGACTGATGCTTTATACAAATATCAAGATAAGATTAAAGTTATTCAACCAAAACAAGAGCTGGCAGGTGTTCATATGGCTGTAGGTTATTACAGAGTAACAGGACAACCTTTAGCTGTTTTTACAAGTATTGGTCCAGGTGCAATAAATACAGCAATAGGACTAGCTGACGCATTTGTTGATTCAATGCCTGTTTTAGTTATTACTGGAGATACTCATGTTCATATGAAGGGAGCAGGGGTTCTACAAGAAATTGAAAGACAAAAAGATAGTTCTTTGCCTAAAATTCTCGAGCCAGTTGTAAAAAGATCTTTTGAATTAACATCAGCTGATCAAGTTCCTAAAGTTATTCAGAGATCTTTCAACATAATGCTCACAGGAAGAAAAGGACCTGTTCATATTAATTTACCTATGGATATTCAATGTGATTATGTTAAGGGTAATGTTCCAATTCCTGAAAAAAGGCGGTCAGCTTCTAAAATAAGGGGAGATATCGACCATATTAAACTTGCAGCAGAGATGTTAATGAGTGCAAAACGACCTGTGCTTTGGTTAGGCGGAGGAGTAGTAGCATCTAAAGCTTTTGAGGAAGTTAAAGAAATTGCTGAATTCGCAGGTGCTCCCGTACTTACTTCTATGATGGCAAAAGACGCATTTCCAAATGATCATCCCCTCTTTGGATGGGCAACAGGCTCGAAGGGAACAAAAATAGGGATACAGCTTAGTAGCAAAGCTGATGTTGTCTTAGCGATTGGGACAAGATTTGCAGATGGATCTACAAGTTCATATAGAAAAGGAATTGCATGGAATTTCGGTAATGGAGAGAAAGATACACGATTAATTCATGTGGATATAGATCCGAATGAAATTGGGAAAAATTATCCAACAGATGTCGGAATTGTGGGAGATGCTAAATCTGTTTTAAGTGATATGTTAGATGTTTTAAGATATCATTTTACACCAGTTAATTATCTCTCATCTTTCTATTTCAACGAAATTCATCAACTCAAAGAAGAATGGATAAAATTTGTTAATGATTGGAGAATCCCATCTTTGGAACCTGTAATGATTTCGTGTGTGCTGAAAGAAGTGCGAGAATTTTTAAAAAGAGATGCAATTGTAGTTACAAGCTCAGGAAACGTACAAGCACAACTGATACAAGAGTTTGAATTTTATGAACCTTATACTTGTATAACAGCAGGAGGTTTCTCTACAATGGGGTTCACATTGCCCGCTGCTATAGGTGCAAAACTTGGACAGCCTAACAAGCAAGTTATTGGACTTGTTGGTGATGGGGATTTCATGATGACAATGCAGGAGTTACATACAGCTAAACAGCTGAATCTTAATGTAGTCATTGTAATTTTGAATAATGCTGGATGGATTGCAATTACCGATTTACAGAGGACAGTCTACGGAGAAGAACGAGGATATGCTACTGAGTTCAAAGACCATAAAGGTGGTTCATATACACCTGATTTTGCAGCAATAGCAAAAGGATTTGGATGCTGGGCACGAAAAATTACCAAAGCAGAAGAAATACAACCAGCCTTAGATGCAGCTTTCAAGCAAGAAGGACCAGCAATTATTGAAATCATGGTTAACAGAGACCCTAAGTATACTGGATCACCTGCATGGGGTTGGTGGGATGTTCCAATTCCAGCATATATGAAGGATAAAAGAGAGAAATATCTCGAACAGAGGCAAGAAGAGACAATTTAAATAAACAATACAAATTGTGGTAAAGTTTTTATTGAAGTTCTGTTCAAAAACCATTTATAGAAAGACAAGTACCTTTAGGTAGAAATCTTGCATATGCGACAGGAGAAATAACTGTGCTGTAGCTTATCAAGGTTTCTCGTTTCTTATTTTTACTTTTTATTATTGAAATATTTCAAATATCGTTGATGACGATGAATTGAAAACAGGACAAAGAAGAGAAGGTTCTTACTACGGCGTTCATGCATTATTTGTAAGAATGTCTTCAATTTTTGGTATAATATCAGTTAGTGTAGTTCTATCGAGCTATGGCTAGTCACTATTTAATCCAGAAAATGTTACTGGGGACCTATTAGCTGGGATAAGATCATTAGTATCAATCTTTCCTGCAGTAGCACTTCTCTTGGGAATAATGTTTCTATCGTTTTTCCCAATTAATAAGAAAACAATCGCAGAAATTCATGCAGAAACAAAACTGAAGAATCTTTAATTCTTCCTTCTTCTTTTTTTCAAAATTGTAAAAAAGTGAAAAAAATTTTCACTAAACTTTAAGTTTTTTAATTATCCACGGAGCTAATAAGATTATAAAAGGTCCTAGAAGGGAATAAGCTATTAGATTAACAACGAATGTTACTACAGGTGCAATAGCTCCTTCATCACCCAATTCATCAATTATCTCTGTGTATCCATAGAATATTCCTGCAACTGCTAAACCGAATAAAGCTCTTACTACATACTTCCATTTTTTATCGACTACATTGTCATAATTTACGATTCTTTCTTCAAAGATATAAGCGACGGATAAAGATACAAAAAAGGCTACAAAGTTCAGAGCATCGAACATAGATTCTACAGCAGCTTCACCTTGATTGTAATGAAATAGTATGATTGGTATTGTGAATACGATAAATACTGCGAAAACATAAAGAAGTTTGATGAAATCTTTCTGCTTTTTTACGTGTTCCTCAACTGGATCTTTAACAGCTATATAGACTGCAAGCAATATGAATGATATACCTAGTCCAACCATTACATCTGTAAGCCAATGACTACTCATGTAAATTCTTGAAAAACTAATAAGAAGAGCCAACAGAACAGAGATTACAATCATCCACCATTTTCGAATAAGTGTTGCTAGAATTCCCCAGAAAGCTGTACTTGATTGTGCATGACCACTTGGCATTCCATAATTTGCCTCTTCAGGATATGGTCTGTCAAGTCTGAATGCGTTTTTAGCTATATCATTTGTTACAGCAGCCGTTAGAACAAAAACCATGGATCTGTAACTTTTTCTTTTATCCCATGCATAATAAAGGATAGCCAGTATACCTACGTAAACAAAAGCATCACCAAGATTACTTATTCCATCCATAATTTCAAAGACAACCTCATTAGAATTTGTTTCAAAATATTCGTGGACAATTCTATCTAACGGATTGTCTCTAGTTGGATGAGAATAGACTACTATTAATGAAGCAGTTACTAATGATACTCCCAAAAATCCCATAATAATTGCTATTATGTATTTTTTTTGCATGCAGAAATTGGCTGAGCATACTATAAATATGTTTCAATTCACTTGTTAAGAAAATGAAAAAGAAAAAAGAGAAAATTCTTACATCTGTGTAAATCTTGCTTCAAGATATTCAGCAGCTGTCAAAGCAGCTATTGTAGCTAAACCAACAGATGTGGTTACTTGACGACTCAAAGGGTTTCGAATTTTTGAAGTTACATCTCCAGCAGAGAAAATTCCTGGAACATTAGTGTTACAGTCATCATCTATTTTAATTAAACCGTCTTCAAGTTCAACACCTAACATTTCTGCTATTTCAATATTGGGAATAGCACCAATTTCCGCAAAAATTCCATCTACTTCAAGGGATGTTCCATCTTCGAATAGTACTTCTTCAACAGTATTTGTTCCCTTTATCTCTGAAGCTTGCTTATTGTATAGTATTTCTATGTTATCCTTACTATTAGCTCGATCTATATATATTCTTTCACATTTCAAGTAATCCGAACGTGAAACCCAGTATATCTTTTTAGCACCAACTGCTGCTAAAGCTAATGTCCCTGTAGCTGCTGCATCTCCGCTTCCAACCACTATAACAGTTTTTTCTTTAAAGAAGGCAGCATCGCAAGTGGCACAATAGCTAACACCTTTACCAATAAACTCTGTTTCGCCAGGAATATGGAGCTCTCTGTGTCTACCACCAGTAGCTAAGATGAGAGCTTTAACAAGATAATTACCCATGTCAGTTTTGATTAGAAATCTTTTATCATCAGTTTTTTCAGCTTTGTCAACCTCACCATAAACGATTGTTGTGCCAAATTTTTCAGCTTGTTCTCTCATTTTATCTGTGAGTTCTATCCCACTAATATTTTCAAAACCTGGATAATTTTCAATTTCCAGTGCTAGCCCCATTTGTCCTCCGTAGTCTCTTCCTATGCAAACAACATCAATTCCAGCTCTAGATGCATAAATAGCTGAAGTTAGCCCAGCTGGTCCTAAACCTATTATTCCTAAATCATGTTCGTGAATTTCAGTGCTCTCTTCTTCTTCTTTTGGAGATAATATTAACATTCTATCACCTAATCTAGTTATATTTATTCGTTGTATTTATTTATGTATTTCTTTTATTAAAAGACTTCAGTCTTAACTAAACTTTCTTTCTTGTGGGCTCCTTTTCGCTATAGAAGAGCACTATAGTAATACTAAGTACTACAAGACCTATTACAAGTAAAGCTACACAGTTCAGAACTATAGTCAAAGGTGTAAAGTGCATTATTAATAAATTTGAAGAGAGTTGAAACATATTGTAGTTTACAATATCACCAAAGATTAAGAACGCTGAAACTAAGCTGATAACTAACACTATCCCAGCTGAAAATGCACCAGCTGAAATCTGACTCTTAGCAAGAGTAGAGATCAATATTCCTATACTTGTATACACAAACAGGATTAATGAATAAACTAGTAATGATAGAAGCAATAATCCCATATCTGGAGGACCCACCATCAGATATGTGAAGAGGTAGACAGAGATTGCTCCAAAGATTGTGCCAATTAAGACAATGACGTAACGTGCAAATAGTTTTGTCAATATAATAGAGTGAACTTTGATTGGTTTGGTTCTGATAAGTACTAGAGTATTTTTCTCCCTTTCTCCAGCAATCGCGTCGGCACATAAGATAACAGCTATAATTGAAACAATACTATTGACACTATCCATATAACTCTCAATAGCCATACTTGGAGTGATTTCAGGCATTAAAGCTTCAACATAAGGAATTATATCTGGGAGGATAAGTAATAAACCTACAGAAAGAAAACCAAATATTGCTAAACCTATTGATAAAGGTAGTATTTTACCTCTATTGTATCTCCATTCTTTTCTTATTAGAGCATTTATTGGTTTAGTCATGTTGCAGTCACCATCCTAGTAAATATTTGATCTAAATCTGGAACATTTGGACCAAAGGATTCTACATTGAACTTATTCATTATCCCCTTGATAATTTCAGTAATCGGTACCATTTCTTCAATCTTAAATAATAACTTGTCATCTTGAATGCTGATTACAGAAACATTGGGTAAATTGTCTAGATAATCTTTAATTGTCTCTAATTCTGTTTTTGAGGTTATAAAATAAGAATTATCACTCATTCTTGCAAGAATATTCTCAGGGTGATCTTCAACAATCAATTCTCCATGATTAAGGACGAAAATTCTTTTACATAACCGCCAGATGTCAGCAAGTATATGTGTAGAAAAGAGAACTATCCTATCTTTAGCAAGTTTTCTCATAAGTCTTGTAATATGTTCTCTGTTAATTGGGTCTAGACCAGACAAGCTCTCATCAAGAATTAATATTTCAGGATCATGAAGAAGAATACTAGCAAAGAGAAGTAGTCTTCTTTGTCCTGTTGAAAGGTATTTAACGACTTTATTAGGTGGGTAAGTGATACCAACGAAATCAACAACATCTTTTACTTTCCGTTTTCGTTCTTCCTTTGGAATTCCATGCATTCCTGCCATGATGTGCAAAAATTCTTTTGCAGATAGTTTTTCATATAATCCAGAATCTTCCGGAAGAAAACCTATCTTTCTTCTTACTGCGAAATTCTTGGGTGAAACTGTATCACTATTTATGCACACTTCTCCAGATGAGGGTACTAGAAGACTTGAAACACACTTCAGTAAAGTTGTCTTCCCTGCTCCATTAGGACCAATCAAACCATAAAGTCCTGCATCTGCTATCTTGAATGAAACACCTTTAAGAGCTTGGATATCGTGGAAGTTTTTATGTAAATTGCTTATTTCAATCCCATGATTCTTCATTGTCAGTTTTCTCCACAGGTAATCTTCCAAATAGGAAATATAAGATCCAACCAAATGCATTAACAAGTGCAATAGCTAATATCCAAGCTATCTTGTTTGCATTACTTCTCTTATCAAATGTCTTTGACATATCGTAAATGGCAAATCCTCTAATCGCTAAGTCAACAATTGCTATAGGGATTACTATTGCTAATAAAACTGCTACGTCCATACTAATCAAGAAAGAAGTAAAGTTCACGAATATAAATATTGACAAATTACACTAAATTTTTCATTATGAACTTGAAGAAAATAAATTTAGGTAAGTGTGTTCAACCTTTTTAAGTAAAAAGCTCTGTAATCATTTTAGCAAGTTTTAGAATGCTGAAAGGTTTTTGGATGAAATGTGAGACACCAAGTTTACTTGCTTCTTCTCTTACTGTAGGGTCTGCAGTTATGAAAAGTATCTTTGTTGTTTCAGGCATTTCTTGGAAATACATTTCTTTCAGAGTATCCAACCCATTTTTTATAGGCATTCTATGATCTATGATAATTACATCTGGATAATTAGCTAGCTTGACCATTTCTTGGAGTGCCTGATGACCGTTATATGCAGTGCCAATGATCTCGTGGCCTTCCAGAGCTAAACCTTCTTTATAGAGATATTGAATGGTTTCTTCATCATCTATGATATATACTTTTACCATTTCTTATCCCGCCAATAAGGTAATAACAACAACTGTGCCTTTAGATGGATCGTCAGCTACTCGATTTTCAAATCTAATCTCTCCATTATAGGATTCAATAATCGTTTTTGAAATATAAAGTCCTAAACCTGTTCCTTCATGGAATCTTCTATCTCCTCTAGATAAAGGTCTAAAGAAAGTATCTCTTACTTCCTCTGGAATCCCGCTACCATTATCTGCAATTCTACATTCAAAATATTCCTGATCTTCAATCTCTAGAGGCTGTCCAGAAATGTCAATAATTACTTCTTCTGATTTATTATGTTTAATTGCATTATTAATGATATTCTCAAAAACTGTCTGTAGAAGATCCCCACCTATTACAGAAACGTTTTGGGGTGTCTTCAAATTGAAATTAATTACCTTCTCTTTATAGATATCTTGTTGAGTTTCAATAGCATTCTCAAGCATAGCAATGGCAGGAACGCTTCCTTTTGATTTCCTCTCTTGTTGAATCTTAGTTAGTTGTTGTATAGTTTCGAGAATTCGTTCTCCTCTGTCAACAACACTGAGACTTCTGTTAAGATAATCTTTTATTTTGTCAGTTTCCATATTTTCTAAATTCTGAACTAACAGTTCAAGATAGCCTTGAACAGATGTACTGGTATTTAGGAAGTCATGAGAGAGAATATCAAGTAAAATGGAAACAAATTGACGTTCTAACTCGCTCTCCATATATAGAAATTGATGTTCGTAGTTAAGTGTAATTTGATTTGCAAAAGTTAAGAATAAATCAACATCACTTGGTAAGAAGAGATTTTTAACTTTCGAACAAATCATCATAAAACCTGCAGGGAGATTGTTGAGATGTAAAACTGAAATTATAGCAGATTTACCGTCTTTAGAAAATTTACTGATTCCTTCTTGATAATGCATAGCAAGATTCCCCTCTTTTGTTAATTCTTCAACCATTTCTTGAGGTGAAAAATCTTCATTTATTTCTCCATTTTCCGCTACTACATCTCCATCGATAAAAACTAATCCACAATCAGCTGAAAAAATATCTATTACATCAACAAGAACTTTCTGCCAGAATAAGGAAAGATCTCTATACTTTGAGTATAAAGCGTATTTGTTGAGCGTTGAGACGATTAGTGATAATTTCTTCGTAGATTCAATATTTGTAAAGAAACCGACAGAACCGATTGGTTTTTTTGTTTGATCAAATAATAACGATCCTACTACACTAAATGTAATAGGGCGTCCTTCTTTGTTAAGCAATATCAATTCGTAAGAGCTTGAAGGTTTACGACCTTCCTTCCGCTCTTTTGAAATTTGATGATATAAATCTTTAGAAGAAGGGTGAAAGAAGTCTGTAATTGATTTGTTTTTAATTTCCTCAAAAGTGTATCCGAGAATTTCGCATATTTTATCGTTCATGTATATGGTATTGTCTTCCATATCATCAACCCAGAAACCAAGTTCACTACCTACTGATATAGCATCTAAAAGAGATCGAACAAGTTCAGGAGGTTGATGCATTAATGCTTCTGAACTAATATTGTGCGCATAAAATAATCTTGCAGGCTTTCCACCAAATGTAATATCATTTACTTTTAAGAAAACCAGCGAAACTAACCCATCTTTAAGTAGTATACGGAGCTGAAGTTCAGCTGGAACTTTACCTCCTTCCTCTAAGATTTTTTTTCTCTCATGAAAAACATGTTTATCTTTTTCATGAACTAGATCTACTATATGCATAGTTTCCAGATCTGATGGTGTGTAGTTTGAAATTTCGTAGAAGGCTTTATTACAAAAAACCAAATCCCAATTATCTTGTGTTATAAAAACTGCACTTGGTAACATATCAAGAGCTGTTTTCAAGGCTAAAGATTCTGGTGATTCAGTCATTAAAGATAAGAGCTTAAAATTACATATAAACTATATGAAAAAGGCTATGATAGCGATATGACACCTAGACCACTAACAAATTTATTTGGAGTAACGCAAAAGATTGTAAATTATTAATACTAAAAGTAATTATAGAAAAAAAAGAAATTGACTTGAAAGGGAGAACTATGCAGTACTCAAAATCCATAATTGAAATAATTAAGAAAAGAAAATCAGTTAGAACGTATGATAGTTTAAGAAAGATTGAAGATGAGAAAATAAGGATTATCAAAGAAATAATGTTAGAAGTAAGAAAAGAAGGATTTCGTTTTGAAATTGTGCATATAAAAGATTTTAAATCTAAAAAAGAACGGTTGGGAACTTATGGTTTTATTTCGGGAGCTGGAACATTCATGGTTGGTATTGTAGATAATACCATGAGAGATAAAAAACTTAATACTATTGAGTTTGGTCAAACTTTTGAAAAAATAATTTTGAAAGCAACTGATTTGGGTTTAGGAACCTGTTGGATGGTTTCAACTTATAATAAGCATCATTTAGCTCTAAAAATCTGTCTTGAAGATAATGAGAGTTTTGCTATTGTTTCTCCCCTAGGTTATCCAGCTCTGAAAAAAAGAACTGTTGAGAAACTGATGCGAGTAATTCCAAAATCCGATCAACGTAAACCTTGGAAGAAGTTATTCTTTTCCAAGGATTTGAGCACTGAACTCACTAAAACTGAAGCAGGTGATTATAGTTTAGCACTAGATATGTTGCGTCTTGCACCTTCTGCAGCAAATACACAACCCTGGAGAATTCTTAAACAGAATGATGGATTTGATTTGTTCATAGTTAAGGATAATCGATGGGGTCGTAGAACGATAGATTGTAATTATAATGATGCAGGAATTGCTATGTGTCATTTTGAGCTAACTGCAAGAGAATTAGGCTTACCCGGAAAATGGATAATTGATAACGCAAGAAATGATAACAAGACAAATCAGCTAGAATATATCAACACTTGGAAAATGACAAATAACCTTCTCTAAGAATGTTGAAAATAAGAAAAAGGAAAAAAGGGGGAGATTATTCAATTGGAGGTTTAATGAAACCGTTATCCATCAAACTTTTTGTTAGACTACGAGCTTCATCAATACGTTCTTTTGCAAGTGTATAAAGTTCTTCCTCAGACATTTTTATTCGAGCAACACCTTGTTCGATAGCTTTCATACCTACTTTTGCTGCAACATAGGGGAAGATTTCAACATCATCCATTGAGGGGATAATATAGTCATCTCTAAGACCGTTCTTTTCTGCAACTTCAGCAATAGCACGAGCAGCTTCGACACACATCTCGTCGGTAATGGTACTAGCATTAACGTCGAGTGTTCCTCTGAAAATACCTGGAAAACCGAGACTGTTATTGATTTGATTTGGAAAGTCGCTTCGACCAGTACCAACAACTCTTGCACCAGCTTCCTTAGAATCCCAAGGCCAAATCTCAGGAAGAGGATTAGCACAAGTGAAAACTATAGAATCTTTAGCCATGTAGGTTATCCATTCCTTCTTGATTGTGCCCGGTTCAGATTTAGAAGCAGAAATAAGAACATCAGCTCCTTGGAGAGCTACACCAAAATCACCAGTAATACCTTCAGGATTGGTCTTTTGAGCTAAATCGTATTTGAAGGTGTCATAATCTTTGTCTGCGATAATGTCAGGACGGTCTTTGGTAATAATACCCTTGGAATCACACATAATCATGTTCTCAAATGGAGCACCAGCAGCATGAAGAACATAAGCTGTTCGAGTATTAGCTGCACCAACACCAAGTTGAGCAATCTTAACTTCATCAAGTTTCTTACCTACGTGTTTTAAAGCTCCAAGAACTCCAGCTGTTACAATAGCAGCGGTTCCTTGAGCATCATCGTGCCAGACTGGGATTGTAATTTCAGGATCATTACGTAAAGTCTCCAAGATTTTGTAACATTTTGGTTTTGATATATCTTCTAAGTTAATACCACCGAAGGAAGGTTGTATTAATTTAACAAACCTAATTATTTCATCAGGGTCTTTTGTGTCAATACTCAATGGTACTGCATCAACACCACCAAGATATTTGAACAACAATGCTTTTCCTTCCATAACAGGTTGACCTGCTGCTGGACCAATATCTCCTAACCCGAGAACTCTTGTTCCATCAGAGACTACTGCAATAGTATTTGCTCTGTTTGTATGTCTAAACGATTCTGCAGGGTCGTCTTTTATTGCTCTGCAACTAGCAGCAACGCCTGGTGTGTTCTGTTTCTAAAAGCCGCGACTAGTTAGAATACCATACTCCAAACGCTGAGAAATCCCAGATACTACATTTTGGAACTACTTGTATTTTCCCTTTATAAAAGGGATGTAGTCTTAATGCATCAGCTGAAGGTTTTTTTGCTCTTGCAAGCAATTCTTCTTTAGTAAACTTTTCTTTAGTCATAATATCATCTTATTTAATAGAGAGTTGTTAACAATTTTAAAAATTCTTAAAAAAGGGTTTACCTTCGACTAGAATATTTTCAGTAAACAGAAAAGAAAAAGATTAATGGATATACCAATTAGAAAATACCCCTTTTATCCATTTATACTAGGTACTATATCCTCACTTGGACTTGAAATCATTCTGTTTGTTTTCCATTATAGATGTAATTGTAAATCATCTTAGGTGAGTATCATGTTGCAATAATGAGATTATTTTCTCTACTACCAATTATTTTTACTCATCACTCATTGTGGGTGCTATAGTTGCTATTGCAGCTCCTTTTCCTACAGCCCATATAATCATTGTAGGTAATTGCCAGAAATGAACTTCATTAATTGGAATCACGTTTTTAATACTCTTTTCCAACTTCTTACTTTTTTCTGGAGCCATGGCATCAAGTAAGAAAAGGTCGTAAGTTACATCTGATTGAGCTTTCTCCCTAAGATTCGTCGTTACTTTTTTAATAGCACTACCGTACCCTAGTCCTCCTCCAATACCAACAACTCCTATATCTAGATTAATTTCGAATAAAGGTTTCAATTTCATTACTGTAGAAATAACAGAGATTTTGACACCTTTTTTTACTCTTCCAGTTCGGTATAAAGTGTTAAAGTCAGCTGAGAAACCTGCTGTATGTATATTCTCTTTTATTGAATCTAAATAACTTAAGACTTCATCGACACTTTTTCCTTTGTTAAATAATTTCATTGCAGAGTAAACCATCGCTCCTTGACTTGGACCCATTAATCCTGTAGGAAAAATTGTAACTTTAATCTTATCTTTTACTTTCTTTGCTGCTATGCGAGCTGGAGCTATCATATTAGTAATGTTTGGACTGACTGCTAAGTATAATATCTCATCATAACCTTCATCTATTGCTTTTTCATAGATTTCTAAAGCATCAGGAGGACTAGCCATGCTACTTTTAGGGTAGGGGGTAATATAGCTTAAACTCTCAACGAATTCTTCCCTATTGACCTCTGTAACTTCCTTATATGTTTTATCACCTACAGCAAATAGGGTTTCAAAATAAACAATTCCTTCTTTTTCTACAAATTCTTGTGGAAGACTTGCAGTTGGATCTGTCATTATCTTAGTTTTCATTATTTATCAAAAAAAGGTATACGATTCAGAATATAAAAACAAATTGGATTTTATAGACAGTGATATATCTGGAAAATCTACTATACGATCAAATAAGAAGAGCTTTAAATAACGTTTAATGGTGGAAAATTGGTAGGCTTAACAATTTATTGGTAAATCTTTCGTATTTTTGAGAGTAAGATTTATTCACTTTCAATTTTCTTTAATATTGATGAAGAGAAAAACTCCTCTTTTTTATGTAATTCCTTTTTTTTTCTCTCTAATTTATTATCAAACAACTAAATTAACACACTATTTGATTTTAGCTGCAATTCTTTTATTATCATCTTCCTCTAACTCATCTAAACCAGTTATTTTATCCTTGCTGATTTTACTCCAATAAATGCAATCTTCATGATTCCATTTGTAACTCAGATGGTCGTCAAAATAGGAAGCCTCTCCAACTCTAACCTTCCCCTTTTCTATTTTACTCCCACAAGATTTGCATGTAGATCTACTACTTTTAGCATATTCGGCTTTCCATGTCCCTTTTTTATCTTCTTCCATAATCAAGTTTTCTACTCCTTCCTGTACTAACTCTGTGAT
>JAGXNV010000248.1 GCA_019894795.1 Candidatus Heimdallarchaeota archaeon
AGGAGTCGTATAACTTAATGAACTATAAGTTTCCTCTTGTTCTTCTGAGTGAGTTCCTGAAGATTGGAAGATGCCTACAAAAAATATCAACAAAAGAATACTGAATATTACTTTTCTGAACTTTACTAATTTCATTTTTTTCATATCCTTTTAATATGAATTTTGCATCAAATCTAGAATATCTCCGTTTTCCTTATTAAGGTTGTGGATGAAAAAATAAAGAAAAACTCAAAAATTGATTAGTCTGTATATACAATTGAGAAATTTTTATTTAAAAATTCTACCTTTTCTCCTTCTAATCCAGTAAGATTACTAAATTTACAAGGTAATCCTCTTGCAGCCAAAGGATCTGGACCTTGCATCAGATGAAAATGAAGGTGTGGAGCTGTTGAGTTTCCAGAATTTCCGAGGAATCCGATTACTTGTCCTTGTTTAATTTTCTCTCCATTTTTTACTTTGAGACTATTAGGAATCAAATGGGCATAGAATGAAAATTCTTTACCAGGATGCTCAATTACGATGTAGTTTCCAGCTGCAACAGGAAGATATCCTGATTCATTGATTGTTTTTCCTAAATCTTCTTCTGGTAAGAACTCTCCAGCTGCTGGATTATCTGGTAGTTGATCGAATGAGTCTATAATAACTCCATCAGCAATTGCAATCACTTCTTCACCATAATATGAGAACATTTCATTTTTCTTTCCTGAGTTGGAGCTCAAATTCATATCTTTATCAACTTTTACTAAATCAAAACCAAATTCCTGTGAATGCATTCTTCTATGTTCATAAGGGTTATCGGATGTATTAACAGGTATCCATGCTCCTCTAAGAGGGAATTTGTAATCGTTTTTACTGGTGTATTGCTTTAAGGGTATTACTATTTCTTCTATTTTCTCTTCATAATTCTCAGTGTAAAATACTGTGAATTTTAACTGATTTACTGGTTCTTTGTCCATGTAAACGAAATGTTCTAATCTCAAACCTGTTTCCTGATTCTGTTCAAGTTCATTTAATGAAAGATTCTCCTTTTTCCAGAATTCAGCTGTTCCTAGAAAGAACTTTGCTAAATCTGGATGTGCCAATGCATCGATTAAGTTACTTACATCTTCCGCTTTCTTTTTAATCATTTCTTCGTTATAAATTATTGTTTTTAGTGTTTTAGAATCTCTCTGAATATCAAAGCGGTACTGATTCAATTGAATTCTGTTAGATGAATTATTCTCAATTCTGACTGCTCTTAAGAAGAAATTCGACTCTACTCTCTTTATATCTTCTAGATTTCTTAAACCATTTATCAAATATGCAGATGGAAGGTAAGTAATATTCATATTTACCCATATGTACAATGCTTCTTAAATGTAATTTGAGTATTAACAATGTGATTTGTGAGAATTATATATTTGAAATATTTTATGAATTACTACAAAAGAATAATAAGTAACTTGTAACATGCTTTAGATATGGATTATGATGCAATTATAGTAGGTTCAGGATTAGCTGGTTTAGTTGCAGGTGCCAAACTTGCCAAAGAGGGTAAGAAAGTTCTGATTCTGGAACAACATATAACTTCTGGTGGTTATGCTTCAGGTTATACCAGAGATGATTATCGTATAGACTTAAGTCTTCATTCAATGGATGGTCTTCATGCATTAGATCCAAAAATTAGAATATTTGAAGAATTAGATGTTATTTTTAATATTGAATTTATTAAAATAAAGACAGGTTACTATCGTTACAAGAATAGTCGTGTTGATTTCAATATCTCTGATAAAATTGAAGATGCTATACTCTCTCTCTCTAAACTTTATCCCAATGAGAAAAAAAACATTGAGAAATTTTTCAAAACTTTGTCTGATTTAGAAGAAAAATCACATAATATTCCTACAGTAAAGGCGAAACAAGCTCTCACAGTACCTTTAGAACCTACAAATTACTCAAGTATACCCAAATGGGGTGATAAATCTGCAGGGGATCTTCTAGATACTATTTTTGAAAATGAAGATTTGAAACTTGCGCTAACTGGAACTTTACAGTATTATAGTGACAATCCCTATAATCTATCTGCTGTTTTCTATTCACTTGCTCTCTCTTCAAGATTCAAAGGTGGTTCGCATTATATTAAAGGTGGATCCGTGAAACTCTCCAACCATCTAGCAAATTTTATTAAAGAAAAAGGTGGAGGTCTTATTTTCGATAGGAAGGTATCAAAGATTCTAATAAAAGGAAACAAAGCTTATGGAGTTGAATATGTAAGCACGAAAAGAAGAGACTCTCAACCTGTTCAAGTGCTTGGAAAATATGTTATTGTAAATGCACCTGTTCCTCATGCAGTAAATGAATTAATTCCAGCTAAACAATCTAAATCTCTCAAAGAAGAAGTAAACAAGTTGAAAGTTGGACACTCTACACTTAATATCTTCTTATGTTTTAATACTTTATTAAGTGAACTTGGTCATAATAGTTATTCCACTGTTGTTCATGAAGAAGGGATAAACACTCTTGCTGATCTTGAACATAATAACAAACAAGACTACTCAAAAAGAAACTATATTTTCATTGATTATGGACAAATTGAGTCAGGATTAACACAACCTGGAAAATCTACAGGCACAGTTAGTGTAATCGATTATCTGGAGAATTGGGAAGGACTAACTGAGGATGAATATAATAAAAAGAAACTAGATGTAACAAATACTTTGATAGATCGCGTAAATAGACTTATTCCTGGTGTAAAACAATACATTGAATTTGTAGATATATCAACCCCTCTTACTAAAAAGAACAATACTCTCAATCCAAATGGTACCTCAATTGGTTTTGCTCAAACTATAAATCAAGCGGGGCAAAAACGGTTTAAAGTCAAATCAACAATAAAGAATCTATTTTTCACTTCAGCATGGACATATCCAGGTGGAGGTTACTCGTCTTCATTTCTATCAGGATGGCAGTGTGCATTAAATGTGTTAGATGAATTTTGAAATTAATCCTTTCTTTTTGTTTCCATATGCACTTAATAATCAATTAGGATAGCTTTTTTTTCTATTTTAAAGTTACAAAAAGTTTTCAAATAACTTTTTATTTCAAATTCCATTTGTATCGATTGAGGATAAAGGATGAAGGATATTTTTAGTATAATGCATGATAGAAGATCAATTAGAAAATTCTCTGATAAAAAAATTACAAAAGACGTTTTAGAACAGATATTAGAAGCTGGGTTCCGTGCTCCATTTGCCGCTCAATTAAGTAGCATTGTATATACTTCTGATAAAGATAAAATGAAAAAATTCCGAGGTATAGGTGTATATCCTACAACTCAGATCCTAATGATTTTTTTAATTGACTATAACAGGATGGAAAAAATTATCAAAGCTAGAGGATATGAAAATGTTTCTGATGATAGTATGAGTTTATGGTTAGGTATTCAAGATGTAACGCTAGTAATTGAAAACATAATTCTAGCATCCGAAGCTCTTGGATTAGGTTCTGTGCTCCTAGGAGTTGTACCACAGAAAGCAGATTTAGTATCAGAAGTTTTCACTGTCCCTCAAAGAGTCTTCCCAGTAGTTGGATTGTGTTTAGGATATCCTGATCCCAATGTGGAAACAGATATTCGCCCAAGGTATCCACTAGAGTACAGTGCGTTTGAAGATGAATACAAAGATTTGAGTGAAGATGAAATAAACGAATGTATGAAATCTATGGATGAAGGTTATCTTACTCAAGGATACTATATCAAGAATAAAGCAAAGGTCCCATTACCTAGAGACAAAGAT
>JAGXNV010000249.1 GCA_019894795.1 Candidatus Heimdallarchaeota archaeon
TAGTTATAGTTACTATTATACCTATAGAAAATATAATTATTATAGCTTCTATATTCACTGTTTTTGCTAAAGCTTCTAAAAAATTATGAGGTACTTCTTCAATTGCTAAGTTTTCTCTAAAACCTTTTTCCCAGTCCATAAATATTAGATAGAATAGTGAGACTGCCAATGCGCTGAAACCAGTGACTTTTGTAGAATCAATCCCCTCTCTTGTTAGCAATATAATTGTAGCTAGAACTATTATTACAATGATTATTGTTCCTATCCACTGTAACTCTCCTAACAATCCTACCAATTAATCACCTTTGTAAATTCATCTTTTTCAGTGCTGATTTCAATCCTATAATCGTTAATAGAATTATAATATTGAAATGTTTGCTTAACTCTCCTGTTAATAGAACAGGGTTCTAGATTTTTGCTGTATCAACAATAAGCAAAGTTTTCCAGTATAGGTGATTGCTCAAATCTAACAGAAGGTAAGAGCTCAGACATTTTTTAAGAAGTGTTACTTAAAATGACCTTCAGTTTATTAGGATCCATATGCTCATTATGCCTCACTAAAGACTAACCTAAAAAAGTTTTAGTTATGAATGCCAAAATATTGTTCTTTAAAGGGTTGTGGCTTTGATATTTGAGAATAATTGATATTTTCAAAAAACCTAATTGAAAAAGTCAATCTATTTTAACCCTTGAAAATAACTAAATAAACACTCTTAGTCCTCTCTAAATTCTGTTTGTAATTCTCTATCTCCTTGAAAATAGCCGTATGGTTTTAGTAGTGTTTTTGCAACAATAATTATGATATTCTATGGTTAGTTGCTTTTATGATATATTGAAAAAAAGTATACATAGCTATCAATTCTATATTTGCAAAAAGGAGAAAGTAAAGGAGAAATAAGCTCTCCTAACTTTTTTTTTTCTTATATTCACAAACTTGAACGAAGAATAACGAGACTTTCATCAACGTTCATCGATAGTAGCACTTACACAAACTATATCTTTGTATAAACATATACCTAATACAAGGACATCTTAAACTAAATCTAAAACACACTAATTTCTCTAAACGAGAGTGGTAATATTGGCTGAAGATAAATGGATTATCCTACTTGATATGAATGATAGTAATAAAGAGATAATGGAACAGATTCTATCAAAGGATTCGACGGTTTCTCATATTGAATTAATTACAAATCCCAAAGAATTGAAAAATATTTCCGCTTTTGCTGATTATCGAGCTATCTTGATAAATGAGGAAGTTGAATGGCTTGATGTTTCTGAATTTCTGAAACAATTGTCAAATGATTCCCCTTCAATCGCTCGAATTGTTTTTAGTACGAATAAAGCAATCAACATCATTAATACTGAAGATTCTAATCTATTTGATGGTGCCATTGGTAATTTCTCCGAAACATACCCTCTTCTAGATTCTATCCTATCATTTGCTCTTGAAAGAGCTAAAGAGAGAATTAACTACCGGACTTTACAAGAAGATTATGGGTCATTAATCGATACAACTCCCATTGGTTTTTTTAGAACAACTGAAGATGGAAAAATATTGTTATTCAATCCTGCTTTAATGCATCTTTTTGAGTATGAAAATGCTGAAGCGATGAGTAATGTACAGATTGAAGATCTATATTATGATTCTTCAAGAAGAAAATTAATCTTAGAAAATTTCAGGCAAAAAGGGTATCATTTTTCCCAACAAGAGAAAATGAAAAAGAAAAGTGGTGAAGCATTCTGGGTTTCTATGCACGCCAGAACAGTATTTGATGAAAATAATCAAATCAGATATTATGAAGGTTCAATTATTGATGTTACCAAACAAAAAGAGCTGGATTTACAATTACGACAAGAAAAAGAACAATATCAAAAACTCTTTGAAACTACTGGAACAGGTATTTGTGTAGTTAATGAAGATTCGACTATTGAGCTGTGTAATAATCAATTTGAAGAAATTGTAGGATATTCAAAGGTAGAAATTGAGAATAAAAGAAAATGGTCGGATTTTATACCTGAAAGTGAAAGGAAAAGACTTTCAGAATTGAGTAGCAATCTAAGACAAAATTCTAATTTTAAACACAGACAGTTTGAAACAAGATTAATCAATAAAGAAGGTAGAGCGAGAGAAGTTCTAGTATTTTTAGATTTTAATCCTGAGAAAAAACAAAGCATTAGCTCAATAATCGATATAACTGAAACAAAGGAAATAGAAAGGGAATTAATCGAAAGTGAAGAGAGATACAGAGGTTTTGTTGAGAATTTTGATGGAATTGCTTACAGCGGGAATCTGGATTCAAAAAATATCGTTCAAAAAGACAATCTGAGTTTCATCCCGATTTTCTTTCAAGGTAAAGTAAGAGAAATAACAGGTTTCTCAGAAGCAGATTTTCTATCAGGTAGTGTTAAATGGAATGAGATCATACATAAAGAAGATTTAGATGGACTACAAGATAGTTTTGAGAAAATCGCTACAGTTCCCAATTACAGAGTAATTAGAGAATATCGTATCATACCATTGGATGGTCAGATCAAATGGATTCGAGAACATATCAGGAATATAGTAGATCAAGAAGGTAATCTGATGAGCTACCAAGGTACCTTATATGATATAACTTCTCGAAAGATAGCAGAAGAAGAGCTAAAAGGTGTTGAAGAAATATATCGTAAGGCTAAGGAAATTGCTCAAACAGGTGAATTTGAATTTGATTTCAAAACTAAAAAATTCCACTCCTCAAAAGAAATCAATCAGGTTTTAGGGTTTGATTCAAGTTTTGAAGGATTGTCAGATGAAGATTTATTAGAATTTGTCCATCAAGAGGACAGAATTAAAATTGTTGAGAACATTTCTCAAGCTATAGAGGAAAATCTGCCTATTGCTCTTGATTTCAGAATCATAAGATCGCTTAAAACTGTGAAACATGTATATATGCGAGCGGAAATTAGTTATGATGAAGAGAAAAATCCAGAAAGAATCTTAGGTATGATTCAAGACATTACAATTCGTCGAAAAACAGAGCTAGAGCTGCTAGACCAAGAGTTGAAATTTAAACAGATATTTGATTCATCTAATGATTGTATAATTTTACACGATTTGCATGGAAACCTTAAGGAGGTTAACCAGCAAGCAATCAAGCAGTTTGGACATTCAAAAAATGAACTTCTTCAGATGAATGTTTCTCATTTACATCCAGAATCAGCGTTAGATTATTCGAAAGAAGCTTTTAAACAAGTTCTAGAAACTAGTTTTGCTAACTTTGAGATAGAATTCAAAAGAAAAGATGGTTCATTGTTCCCAGCAGAGGTTACTTCAAGTATCTTCGAATTTAAGGGACAAAAAATCATTCAAGGAATTGTAAGAGATATTACTGAGAAAAAGCATGCAGAACTGGAAAGCAGTAACGCTTTCAACCAAATTGAAAAGAACTTGGAGCAATTTGCAGTCCTTGTTGATAGTATAAGAAACCCTTTAGCAGTAATTGTTGGACTTGTTGATAGTTATGGTAAAGAGGAAAAGGAAATTGTGATCAAACATGCCAAACTGATAGATGATATTATCACACATATAGATGAAAGGTCATTGGAATCTGAAGAAGTAAGAAAATTCTTGAAAAAACACTTCGATTAAGTGGGGACCATTGTTCTTGCAAGGTCAATAGTACTAGTAGGGTCTTATTTGTTTGACAACTCTGCCATCTTTGCCTAACTAGTAGGTTATCTTACAGCTTCTATTAACAGTTTTAAATATAGTTTTAGTATAAGAGATA
>JAGXNV010000250.1 GCA_019894795.1 Candidatus Heimdallarchaeota archaeon
GGTATGTAATCTAAAGGATAAAGATCAGCTACCCCATGAGCACCATCTAAAGTATAATTACCAACACTTGACCAGTCTGACCAGTAATTACCCTTCATTGTTACGCTGTTATACCAGGTATTATTCCCAACAGAGCCATCGTCAAAACACTGAATTCCTCCATCGTTATTGTCCTTGAAAGAATTATTGTAGATCAGATTGCCATATGAAATTGCATCAATGTGAATAGCATAATCGATATTATCCTGGAAGAGATTATTCGTAATATTATTATAGATACCATCCAGTATGATTATACCGTTGTGATTGTCAATTAGTGAATTATTATTAAGAATGGTATAATCAGAATCACCAATTCTAATTCCATTTCCATTTGAAAAAATAGAATTATTTTCTAAAGTAACATAATCAGTGCCTACAAGGTTTATTGCAAAATCATTATTCTCGATGAACCTATTACCCTCTATTATATTGTAGCCTATAGATTGTCTGAAATTTGCTCCATAGGTATTATAGCTAAATGTATTGTTTGTTGTTGTTGTATTGGTACAAAAGACATAATAAAGGCCATAACCTACATTTGAAAAGTCTTGATTACTTACCGTTACATTTGTACAATCAATAAGTATCAACTGCCCAAAACTAGGGTTTAGAAATGATATATCCATCTCGCTAACAAGATATCCAACTGGTTTAGTATTGACAGTATTGTTCTCAACCAAATATGTATCATAATCTTCCACATAGTTCTCTATGATAGTTAGTCCGCCATCAACAAATGTGTTATTTGCAATCGTACTAGAAGTAGAATAATAAGTTCTAATCGCATCAAAGTAATTTGTAGTACATGTATTATTAAAAATTATAGAGTTTTTACTATAATAAGTAACAATACCGACATTACCTTCATAGCAAGTATTATTCGTTATGAGTGAAAAATCAGATTCATCAATAAGTATACCTCCATCGCCTGAACAGGAGTTATTGTAAATTATTGCTGTTCCATTTGCTACATCGGTGATTCCGATAGCATATAAGTCCGCCTCAACATGACAATCTCTAATAACAAAATACTTTGTTGTATTTTTAACATGGATACTGTAATCTTCATTAGTTATTATTTGCCAATTCTCTATTAAATAGGGTGTAGTCTTTGTTCCATCACCTGAAAATCCATAATCAGTAAAGTTACTGTCATCGATGATTATTATAGGTTCGTGAACAACCAAATCATCTGTCACAATCACAAATGAATGATCAGTATAATCCTGCATTTTCAAAGTTAAAACTGGTCTAGCATTTGTAAATAACATGAAAAAAATAATAGATAAAACGAAAATACTAACAGTCTTTGTTCTTTTTCTTTTTGTTTTCAAATATATTCCTTCTATTTTATTTCATTGATTACTATTTTTTCAACAAAACAAAGGTACGTGAACTCTAAATGCATATATATTAAGTTTCTTCACTTTTGTAAGCTTGACTGATTTCTTGTTTGAAATCAGATTTGTGTATTAAATTATGAAAAAAGAATTTTTCGATTACTGTTTATACATCAAAACAATATTAAAATTAATGATATTGGAAATTTTGAAAGTGTAGTTTAGGATATTCAAACAATCTTATCTATAGCTATCTATAAACGCATTCAAAAAAGTAATGAGGAATATTTTCATTCCTCAAATTTCAATGCCCAAACCTTTTGCTACTCTCTCACCATATGATTTATCTGCTTTGAGAAAATGTTCTAACTGTCTCTTCTGGATATATTCAGGAACTTTCTTTAGACTTCCAACTATATTATTGATGAGTCTTTCCTGTTCATCTGCAGGCATTATTCTATACAAATTACCTGGTTGAATAAAATCAGCATCTACAATTGGTTGTCTGTATCTTTTTGCTTCTCCAGAAATCTTC
The DNA here is from genome assembly GCA_019894795.1 of Candidatus Heimdallarchaeota archaeon. Taxonomy (GTDB): domain Archaea; phylum Asgardarchaeota; class Heimdallarchaeia; order Heimdallarchaeales; family Heimdallarchaeaceae; genus UBA460. Next base: position 1,918 of record JAGXNV010000250.1, read on the forward strand.
AAAGGTGGTTCTTTATAATTAAGATCTTCTTTTGGTCCACCCACACTATTAGGTTCGTAATTGACTTGATCCCCAAAATTCCCATTGTGTCTCATAAAACCATCTCTGAGGTAACTTTGGACTTCTACCTTGGGTTTGTTCACTGGTAGTGACTCATAATTTATTCCTAATCGATATCTATGCGCATCAGTATAGGCAAAAATTCGCCCTTGGAGCATCTTATCAGGTGAGAATCCTATCCCAGAAACGATATTTGCTGGCGCAAAAGCTGCTTGTTCTACTTCTGCATGATAATTTTTTGGATTTCGATTAAGCTCAAGAACACCTACTTCAATAAGAGGGTAATCTGCATGTGGCCATACTTTTGTTACATCGAAGGGGTTCCATTTGTATGTCTTAGCTTCCTCTTCTGGCATTACTTGTAGATATACAGTCCACTTTGGAAATTCCTTTTTCTCAATTCTATCAAATAAGTCTTGTGTAGCCCAATCAGGATTTGTTCCTACAATTTCATTTGCTTCTTCTTGAGTAAAATTCTTAATTCCTTGTTGAGTTTTGAAATGGAATTTCACCCAGAATCTTTCGTCTTTTGCATTTATGAAACTGTAAGTGTGACTTCCATATCCATTCATGTGTGCAAATCCTTGAGGGATTCCTCTATCCGAGAAGAGAATTGTTACTTGATGCAATGATTCTGGACTTAATGACCAGAAATCCCATTGCATTGTATCAGATCGAAGATTTGTTTGTGGTACGCGTTTTTGAGAGTGAATAAAATCCATAAATTTGTAAGGATCACGTATGAAAAATACTGGAGTATTATTTCCAACCAAGTCCCAATTTCCTTCCTCAGTATAAAACTTCAGAGCAAAACCTCTGACATCTCTAACTGTATCAGCAGATCCTTTTTCTCCAGCAACAGTAGAAAAACGGAGAAAAACATCAGTCTTCTTACCTATTTCAGAAAACACGTTAGCTTTTGTATATTGGGTGATATCTCTCTTAACTGTAAATGCCCCATAAGCACCAGCTCCTTTGGCATGCACAATTCGTTCTGGAATTCGTTCTCTGTTGAAGTGAGCTAGTTTTTCAAAAAGTTGGAAATCTTCTACTAATAGAGGACCTCTTTCACCAGCGGTGAGAGAATTCTGATTATCTGCAATAGGTCTTCCAGCTAAAGTTGTAAGTTTTTTTTCCTTTTCTTCTTTTTTTCCTTCCATATTAATAACCTTCCATTATACTAATAGATTAAATTGTAGCAATTGTGTACAAACAATTATTATTATTTAAGAGTTATTGAAACAAAATTAAGCTAGTTTAGACATAATAAAAATAAAATGAAAAACAATCATTTAATCAGCAAATTTTAGGGATGTTTTTTTCTGTTTTATTCATTGTAATTTCAGCAATGTATATATTACTTGAAGTGAATCAGAATAAAAGAACTGTGAGATGATTACCATTAGTAAAGTACTAATTGCAGACGACAATGATGACTTAAGAAAATTATACGTTCTTATGTTGTCTGAGTTTAAAGTTTTTGGTGCAATAAATGGACAAGAAGCAGTTGATCTATATAAGAATCATAGACCCAATTTAGTTTTAATGGATATTTTGATGCCAGAAAAAGATGGAATTGAAGCTACAAAAGAAATCCTGGAATTTGATCCTGAAGCAACAATTATTGCAATTACAGCATATTCATCAAAAACAAAGGAAATAATTCAAGCAGGAGCAAAAGATGTAGTTAAAAAACCCATAAGAAAACATGATCTAATTGACTTAGTTGAAAAAAACACAAAATAGTTTTTAAAATTTTCTTAATATCTATTCTCACTCTATCTCTTATA
>JAGXNV010000251.1 GCA_019894795.1 Candidatus Heimdallarchaeota archaeon
CGTCAAAGTAATTGACCTATCAAGATGAATACAGCTATTGTAATTGATACTAGTAGAGAGATTCCAAGTAAATGGTACGGACTCTATAATATATTCCCAGTTGGTTACATTATAGAAGACAGTTCTGGTGAAAAGCACATTGAGCAAACACAGATACAATCTGTAAGGACACCAGATTTAGTAGAACTCGTTTGTGCAGACAGAAAATCCAAGCTTCTAGCTCCAAGCATCAAAGATTTTGTTGAACTTTATACTTACCTTTCAGAAAATTATGATTCTATAATCAGTTTACATTCCTCTAATATTACACCTGCTGTGTTTGAAAATGCTCTAGTAGCTAAGAAATTAGTCTCTGAAGTAATAATCGATGTAATTGATTCTCATACATTTGGCGCTTCTTCTGGAATTTTTATTGAAGAGCTTGCTAAATTTATTATCGAGGCTAGAAATATCAATGAAATTCGAAAGGAAGCTATTAGTCTGAACAAGCACATCAGCTCGATTATTCTCTCGAAAAATGATCAATTAGATACAATAGGCCTCCGTAAAGGTAGTTGGTATTCGGTTTTAACAACATCTTTGAGACCTTATGTTCTTTATCAAGAAATACAAGGAAATTGGGAAACTCTTAAACGAGGAAGAAATTTCAATTCTTTCGTTAATGAAATAATCAAAAGAATCGAAATTGTAAACAAGGCTAAGGAAATTAAAACCGCTTACATTACTCATCATGGTGTTTTCTCAAAAAATATTAAAAAGATTATGAAAATAGTTTCTAATTCTAATGTTGTAGAAACTAATCCTTCCTTAGTAACTCATTATCTCCTTGGTAAGAACTATCTAGATTTTGCTTTCCTTTGCTAACTATATTCGATAGAAATCTTTTACATTTTTTGTTGTAATATAAGCAAGATCCCTTTCTTCAACTTCAAGTAATTTTGATGCATGGCGACTCAGAATAGGAATACTCGACGGATCATTTTGCTTATCCTTTTGCAATGAATGATAAGGGCTGTCAGTCTCAAACATCAGGCTATCTAAAGCAACAGATTGCAATATTTTCTGGAAATTTTTTCTATACACAGCACTCGTAGGAACGGTAATATACCAAGACATTCTCGATATCTCTTTAGCTTGCTCTTCTGTCCCTCCAAAACAATGCATTAGTACTTCTTCAGCACCCATCTCTTTTAAGATCTGTATTGCTTTCTCTTCCGCTGCTCTGGAATGTATCACTAAGGGTTTATCAATTTCCATGGCAAAAACTATTAGTTCTCTGAAAAATTCTTCTTGCTGTTGTCTATTTTCTTCCTCTTTAACCCAATGAAAATCTAATCCTATCTCTCCAATTGCCACTGTTTTGTCTAAGTTTTCCAAATGAAAATTCTTAAGTTCCTCAACACTTTCTTTTGTAACTTTTGTAGTATCTAATCCAACTGAAAGAAAAACACCAGGTAATTCACCTGTTTTGAGCCCAAAATCATAATGTTTCGCTTCAATTGCACTGTTTACAATATATTTTACGCTACTTGACATAGCTTTTCTTGTAACTCGAACTACTTCGTCATAATCAAACCATTCTGGAACCAAATGACAATGACCATCTGCATAAACTATCTCTGAATTCTTTTCGATCATCCTCGTAGCATCTGATTGCATTAGAAATTCACAAATCTATAATATTAGTTCCTCTTTTTAAACTATAACATTTTATCAACAAGCTGCTTTAGCATTGCAACACCTCTAATCTCTCTATCAAATGCTTCTACATTTGTTAGTGTATTTATACCAAAAACTGATTCGATGTATTTGATATTTTCAAGGTGTTCATTGCGTCTATGTGTGCAATATTGACAGTTAGGATTGTCAGGATTAATCATATTTACAACTACAAATTCGTGAGGTATATTATGAGAATCAAGTTCTTCAGCTAATCTTTCTGTTTCGAAAATACTCATCATGGTAGGGATCATGACTTTAACAAATTGGGTTCTATCCTGATCCATCAATAGATCTCTGGCTATAAGCACTTTCTCTTTCATTTTCTCCAGATTTTCTATTGTATTGTCTTTCTCTTGTTTTGAACCGAATAAGGATTTCATCATTGTCATTGCATTTGAAAGAAAAGAACGCATTTTCAGCATTCTACCAAGAAAAGAATCAAGAAATTCCGGAATATTAAGCAATCGAAGAGTATGGCCTGTAGGGGCTGTATCTAAAACAATTGTATCATAATTGTCATCATCAGCATATTCCAGAATTTTAGCAAAGGATAAAGCTTCATCCATCCCTGGAGGAGGCATAGATTGCATATCTTGCCCGATACCTTGTAACTCTGATAATCCTGGAATGCTGGTCATATTTGCAAAATCAACTGAATTCATAGGCTGTCCAATAGCTTTAGAAATTTCGTCTCCTGCAGATTCAGGATTTATTTCAAGCGCAAAGAGATCACCTTTTACCCCTTTCACTTTTTCAATTTCACCACTAGAAAAATCTAAATCGAATGAATCTGAGACACTATGAGCAGGATCTGTTGAGATGATAAGAACTCTTTTCCCACTTTCTGCCAAAGTTATAGCTAAAGATGAAGCTACACTGGTCTTTCCCACTCCTCCCTTACCTCCTACTAATATGAATTTTAAGTCCATCTCTAAAAGATCTTTAAGCGTCATTAATTTTTCATTTTAACGGATATATATAAATTATGAGATTAAGAAAAAATAGTTGTATCGGTAAGAAGAATGATTATTAACGTTTCTCAATCTTTTTCTTCTCATCTCTTTTACTCTTCTGAGTATCTGTTAAAGTAAATCTGCGTCTTCTTGATTTTCTTCCATCTGGTTTTTGGATAACATATCTATCAACTAGAATTATAGCACCAAGAATTCCTACTACCCCAAGACAGAAATATAAGATATTTAACCATAAATCTGCTACTAACTCATATTCTTCTTCTAATGCCTCAACAGCTAATCTAAATCTTTGTGAACTTGAATAATATTCAGTTCCTGTACCATTGATGTAACTAACTGATGTTTCCCCTAGGATGAAATTACCTACAATTTTTGTTTGGAAATAGTAGAAGTAGAAAATTGTTGCATTAACATCTACTTGGACATATCTTTGTGTTGTTAGATTTAAACTACCAACTGCCCAATCTTCGAAACTAGGATCTATAATTGTTAGATTGTAAGCTGATTGATTACCCACATTAGCTATTGTAACATTAACTCTTATCCAGTCATTAGGTCGTAAAAGGAATGTATTTAGATCTTCATCTCCTTCCTCGATTGGAGATGCATTAATAGATTTCTCTATAACTAAAATAGGTCGATCTTTAAGGGTGTCATTCTCATCTTGTTGTAAGATCGGAATAAATACAGTTTGTTGGTTATCCTTCACACTGATATTGTCAGTCATATTAGGAGGGTTATTTAGTGCTCTAGATAAAGGAAGGCCCGCAAATAGTAATGAGATGAACAGGACTAAGCTGATAGTGGTTTTTCTTTGCATTAGATTCTATACCCTTTAACTTCTAAACATGCTTCAAACAGCCAATTTAAATATTTTGCTCTTTGGTTATTTTTCTAATTGAAATAATACTGTGCTTTCATAAACGCTTATTTACTGAATTTTAATCTAAAATGATTTTATTAGAAATATCTATTTCTCTGAGTAGAATTCTTACAGTTTCGTTGCTGTTATATGACCATATAATCACCAAATGTTTAAAAAAAAGCTCATTCTGTAT
>JAGXNV010000252.1 GCA_019894795.1 Candidatus Heimdallarchaeota archaeon
ATTATAATGTGAATATCAAAGATTACAAAGAATATCAAGAAGTAAAATTCTGTGAATTCTGTGGTGCAACTCAATCTCAGCAATCAAGTTCTTGTGAGAACTGTGGAAAAAACCTTTCTTAATCCTCTTGTATTTCTTTCTTCTTACCGAATTTAGGGTTGAAGGTCCAAATATCATTTAAGATGAAGTTAGTTATCACAGAAACAATAAATCCTATCGCAAAAGCAAGATATTCATTCCATCCTAGAATCACTGAAATAAGATGAACTAATCCTAAGTTGATGATTGCTCCTGAAGCTCCAACTAGAGCAAATTTGATAAATTGATGAAGAGTGTTGAAATCTGTGCTCCTTTCTAACTTTTTGTAAGTCCAGATTTTATTGATGATGTAATTATAGAACATTACTATGAGAATAGCAACTGCTCCTGCAACTACCACTTTATGAATATTGATTATCCAGAAATTGATTATTGGATCTTTATCAGTTGTTGCATCCAGAAAAAGTAGTGAAAGAAATGCAAAAAGCTCGTAGAAACCTAAACCTCCTAAACTGACTAATATGAATTTTATTGCACGTATCTTCCTCTCCTTATCTAAAAAAGGAACTCTTTCTTCATCCTTCTGGTTAAGGTTCTCTTTGTTTTCCATTATCCTAACACACTCTAAATAAGATAGAATATTTCTTAAATATATTGTAAAATTATAATCAAAAAAATCAAATCATGGTTGAAACAAATCTTTTTAAGTATTTCAGAAAAGTAACATTATAGCACGGGAAATGCGTGATTAAATGACTATACATGTTCGATATATATCCCAAATTATTGTGAAAATGAAGTTTGAAGATTCCTTTGATTCAAAGATGGAAGAAGAATTAGAGAGATTCTTAAAAGAGCAAATTGATAACGCTAAGAAACCTTTATTCTATCTTATTGATGTAACTGCTTACGATCCAAAAGAAGCAGAAATAGTTGCAAATGAAATAGCTTCTGCTTTACATAAGAAAGGAAAAATTATACAGAAAATAGCATTTGTATTCACGAAAAAGAAGAAGATAAAGCACAAAGAAATGAAAGATCAAGTTCAAGTGTTTGATAGTGAATGGGAAGCACAATCTTGGATAAGTGATCAAAGTAGGTTTGGTTTTCTAGACGAGATAACTTTAGACTCTCTTGCAGATCGTTAATCTCTCATTCTTTTTAATTTGGGGGAATAAACCTCTTTGTTTATAATAAATTAATTTTTATGTATTATGAAGTTATTTTGTGTAACTCTGTAATTAGCAGTGAATCAATAGAAGAACGGTTATCGTGTGGGGTTTTAATACTGAAAGACATTTCTAAATAATGATGTCTGAGGTGTTACGAACGGAAGTGATGGAAACAAAAACATGTCCAGCTTTACGAACCCTTTGTCATTAGGTAAAGAACCTATACAATCGAGCAAACTATCTCTACAAGAAAGAGAAAGGGAAAGGAACGTATCCCACTTATTACGATATGGATAAACTACTCAAACACGAACAATGCTACAAACTTCTCCCAGCTCATACAGCCCAACACACCCTCAAACTCTTAATAAGGAACTGGAGGGCATTTTATAGAGCAAGAAAAACTTGGCAAGTTAATCCACAAGCTTTCCTTGGTGCACCTCAACCACCAAAATATAAAAAACCGAAGGGGGAGATGGTGGCGATTATCTCTAATCAACAAGCAAGAGTAAAGGGGGGGATACTTACTCCTTCCTAAGAAAGTGAGGTTTACTATTAGAACACGCCTAACCTCGCTAGATAGACTAAGAGAAGTAAGGATCATTCCCCGAGGGGTAGGGTATTCAGTCGAGATCGTTTATCAAAAACACCTCCCAAAGAAAGTGCAAACGAAGATAAAGAATAAAGGCGCACTTGATTTGGGTTTAACTAACCTCGTGACCTTTGTGGACAATATCGGCTCTCGTCCGATTATTGTCAAGGACGAGGGGAAAGGGGTGAAAAGTATCACCCAGTATTATTTGAAAAGAGTAAACAAATTGCAAGAACAATATGCTCAACAACAGTATAAACAACTCAAGAATCAGAACAGATTAGTTTATGGTCCAACCTATTACAGAATAAAAGAAAGGTGGAGGAGGAAGGTGAAAGAGTGTTTCCACCAACTCAGCCGCTTCCTCGTTAACTTGTGGAAAGAGCGAAAGCTAATCACCATCTATATTGGCTACAACCCCCTCTGGAAACAACAACTGAGATTAAGGAAAAAAACCACCCAACTCTTTGTCATTATCCCTTTTCACCATCTAGTTAAATTGCTGAAGTATAAAGCTGCAGAAGAAGGTATAACTGTTGAATTGGTAGATGAGAGTTACACTTCTAAATGCAGCTTCTTGGACAATGAGACAGTTGGTAAACATCCTACATACAAAGGGAGAAGAATCAAAAGAGGTCTGTTCCTTTCTGCGCAAGGACAGTTGATCAATGCTGATGTCAATGCCGCATACAACATTTTACTCAAAAGCGATCCGCACAGTATCTAAACGTGCTGTGGGCGGGGTAGGAGGGCACGTGATTTACCCTCTCAGAGTGAGCTACCCAGCTATGACCCTCTAAGAAAGATTGTGTAACTACAGAGTTACAGAAAATCAAATCATAATCAATCAAAACAGTAAAATAATCTCTCTCTTAGGCGAATTAAATGAATGATGATTACTGCACAATACCACTAGAGGTTCAAGAAAAGCTTGAGAAACAGCAATATAGGATAGCTGGACATCATTCAGCAGTTAAAACCTGCACGTGGCTCAAACATTCACTAAAGGGAGAAGGAGTGTGTTACAAAAGTCAATTCTATGGTATAACTTCTCATCAGTGTCTACAATGCACACCTTCCACCATCTGGTGTAATCTTAAATGTATATTCTGCTGGCGAAGTGCTTCCTGGTACAATAAAGGAAAGATGGAAGGGAAGGTCGATGAACCTAAGGAGATCGTAGATGCGATGATTGCTCAGCAACGAAAATTGATTGCTGGATATAATAAACATGACAAAGTTCCAGAGGAGAAATATCTTGAAGCTTACCAACCCAAACATGCTGCTATCTCATTGTCAGGTGAACCAACCCTTTATCCAAAAATAAGTGACCTACTTGAAGAATTTCATTCACGAGGGATGACAACTTTTCTTGTAACCAATGGTACAAACCCAGATGTACTAGAAAAACTTGAAACTCTCCCAACTCAATTATATGTAACTATCATAGCACCTACAAAAGAGACATTCGAAAAAACTGCTCGTCCTTCTATTGAAGATGGATGGGAAAGAATAATGCGAACGATAGAAATATTACCTAAGCTAGAAACAAGAAAAGTAATGCGCTTAACACTCGTTCCTGATTTTAACATGATAGAACCTAAAAAATATGCAGAACTATTTTTGAAATCTGAATCCCATTTTCTGGAACCTAAAGGTTTCATGTCTGTTGGAGATGCAAGAAAGAGGCTTAAGTATGAACAGATGCCAAGATTTTCAAAAACATTTGAATTTTCTGAGCAGATAATTGAGGGCACAGAACTTAAAATAATCGATTTTAAAGAGGATTCAGCTGTAACCTTGATTGCAAAAGAAGACTATCCTTGGAGAAAATTTTTGTGAAAAACAACTAATTTTACCAAAGAACTCGAACTTTTAACAATAAAATTATATATTTAGGTTCTAAATGAATTATAA
>JAGXNV010000253.1 GCA_019894795.1 Candidatus Heimdallarchaeota archaeon
CCATTATCCTTTGGGAGCGACTGGTTTTTTAGGTTTTGAATCTAAGTCGATAATAGGAGCAACTTTTTTCCCATCATCTTTTTCGATTAGGGCAACAATAGTCTCAATATGAAAGTTTATTCTTTTCTGAATTCCCTTTCTATTTTTAACGTTCATCTTTTTATCGGTCATCTTAGCTGTCAGTTCAACTATTCTTGCCATGTTTTTGTCCAATAATTCTTTTGTATCATTGGACAATGTTGTTTGAACAACCACTGTTGTTTCTTTGGTAATTGTAGTTATTTGTTCTTTCCAACCAAACGTCTTACTCAACCAGGTTTGAAAGGTATCTTCCCACCAGGTTTTAAATACTGATCTTGGTTCCGGGGGAGGAGCAGCAACAGGAGGAGTAATAGTAATTTTGGTAGCAGGAACAATGGTAGGAGTAAGTTTTTGATATTTCGTAACAACAGCAGGAGGAATTTCAGCTGTTGCGGTACCTGGAGTTACTGCATCCCATAACTGGGCATACCAGGCAGATTCAGACTTTGCAGTTTCTGCAACTTCGGGACATTCCGCAACTTCCGCAACCTCGGGACAGGTTTCACACGTTGGACATGGGGGAATAATAGGAAGAGGTTCCGGAACTCTGAAGATCATGTGAGCTCCAGCACCAATGAATCCGCTTATGCCCATGAGTATGATGGATACCACGATCAAAGCAGTTCGTTTCAACTTCTTAATGGTCTTAATGGTGGATTTTTGTTTTTTCTCTTTGTCTACAATTGGGGGATCTGTTTTTTGATTTTCCATTTTTTTTCTCCTTTTAATATTGAAATTAGTTTTACTGTGGTCCTATAATCCATCCTTTTTTAGAAATGGTTTTGATATTTGGATTGTTGATTTTGTTAGCTTGATTTTTAACAAGATTGTTAATAACAGTTAGTACGCCAACTATTATTAAAAAGAACATTTCCAGAAAAGCTGCACATGCTGTAAAAATGAATTCGAGAATCTTCATGTATCACCTCCTTTTATACTTCATCTTCACCATTATCATATTGATAAGGTCCTGTTTTATTCGATTTTGTAGACTCAGCTGCTCCACCTACTGTGCCTGTCAAAGAAGAAAATATTTTAATAAAACCTGTTAGAATAGATATTGTTATTGAAAGTATAATTGATGTAGTAAATTGAATTTTAGGTTTGTTCATAATATGTGTCTCCAATTTTTTTAGTCAAGTTTTTCCTTCAGTTATTTATATATATAGTAAACAGATTTATATCTAGATTGGATTATGGGATGTTTTAATTAATAATGGTAACAAAAATAAAATTGATTGAAAGGAGTATTAGATGCCAAAAAAAAGAGATCATGGATTAGTAATTTTATTTAGTGGTGGTGCAGATAGTATATTGATGTTAGAATTAGCAATTGGGTTAAAGTTGAAACCTCATTGTGTTTTAATTGAGTATGGTCAATCTCACATTGAAGAATTAGATTTTGCATGTGCGTATTTGACAAAAAGAGGGATTACTTGGGATACAGTTAAAATTTCTGGACTTAATATTAATAGTGGTTTGACAGGAGATGGTGTTAAGGGAACATATGAAGGAGTTAATGAGATGCATGTTCCAAGTCGTAATTTGATGTTTGTATCAATTGCAGCATCTATAGCAGAAAGTAAGGGTATAGATACTATCTGGTTAGGAGCGAATTGGGATGATTACTTGAATAGATTTGAAGATTGTAAACAAGAGTGGGTTGGTCGTGTAAATAAAGTTTTAAGAGTTAATGGTTCAACTAAAATTAAATTGCAAGCACCATTAAATGGATTATCAAAAGAAATTATAACAAAGATTTTAACTTTGGGATCAATTGACAAATCTCAATATTTTAGTGGATATGGAAATGAAGGTGAAGGTGAAATTATAGATCCAGCGGAGGAGGTATAAATGGATTTTAGAGAATATCAAGTGAAAACTAGAATTACAGATCAGGGAACTGGACCTGAACATGGTATTAGTCCTGCTTGGTTATATTATGTATTAGGTATTGCAGGAGAAACTGGAGAGTTAATTGAGAAGATTAAGAAACATTTTAGAGATGATTATGGAAAAATGACTCCTGAAAGATTGAATCAGATTATCAAAGAATCTGGAGATGCTATATGGTATCTTGCTAGACTTTTAGATACTCTTGGAATAGACTTCAGTGATGTTGCAGAAGAAAACATAAGAAAACTATTAGATAGAAAAGAAAGAAATAAATTGCACGGTGAGGGGGATGAAAGATGAGAAGAGGTATGGAATGGGATCCTTGGTATCATGAAATGTGTAGAACAGTTGGAAAAAAGAGTCAGTGTCTATCTAGACAAATTGGATCTATATTAGTTAGAGACAAGACAGTTATATGCCAGGGATATAATGGACCTCCAAGGGGAATAAGAACTTGTGATGAAAGATGGTATATTGATGCGAAGATGCAAGAGGCAGCAAATTTTAAGTTTATTACTAAAAAATTTTATGAAGAAAATCTAGAAGGAAAATGTCCAAGACACATCCCCGAGATGGGATTCAAATCAGGTGAAGGTCTTGAATGGTGTGTAGCAGGACACGCTGAACGAAATGTATTAATTAATTCTGCAAGACATGGAATTGCTACTAAAGGTGCAAAGTTGTATATGAATTGTGGTATTCCTTGCTCTCCATGTATGGTGGAAATTTTAAATGCTGGAATAGATGAGATTATAGTCACCAAGTTAAGTTATTATGATTATTCATCTGAATATTTACTTAAAGAATCAGGATTAAAATATAGGATTTATGATCATTTAAAGGATAATACTAATAAAGAATATTAAGGAGAAATGAAAAATGAGAAAATTAGAAATTGGTTCAGAAAGATTTACTACTATTTATGCTTTTGATGAACCTGGTATGGGTGGTGCTTCTCATGAGTATAACATTATTAGAAAAGATAGTAGCGATACTGTCACGAGTGTTAAATTTCAAAAAGGACCAGTTAAAGAGTCTATAGCTAATGGATGTTTCAATGAAGATTTGATTGCAGTTGTTATTGATAGATTGCGAGGATTTCAGAGTGGTGATTTTCCTTGTCGTGAAAATGCTTTAGCTTTGACAAGATTAGAAGAAGCTTTACATTGGTTAGATCAAAGGACTCAAGATAGACAGAGAAGAGACGTTGAAGGAAAGTTTAAGGAATAGAAATAGTGAAAGATAATAAAATAAAAAAGTATATTAAAAATGTCGAGGAAGAGCAAGAGTTATTATGTGATACAGGTGCAAGGTTCAGTGAAGGTAAAACTCGCCATGATTTGATCCCTGCTTCGCCATTGCATGAATTAGCGAAGGTCTATACATATGCTACAACCAAATACGATGATGAAAATTATAATTGGTGGAAGGGATTAAAATGGAGAAAGGATGTTATTGGTCCACTTTTGAGACATCTATGGAAATGGATTCGTGGTGAGAAATTAGACGAAGAAAGTAATTGCCATCACTTAGCGATGGTTGTGTGGGGATGTTTTGCTCTTATGGAGTATGAAAGAAATGGTATTGGACAAGATGAAAGAATTCCATATACTTTAGATTTGATGGATGAAGAGGAGAGAAATCGTAGAATAGAAATGTGGAGAAGGTTGGTTAGGGAAGGTAAAGATAAAGAATACAATGGACTATTAAAGGAACATAATAA
>JAGXNV010000254.1 GCA_019894795.1 Candidatus Heimdallarchaeota archaeon
CAATAGGGATTACCTTATCTTTCATATACGGATTAGGAGTACTAGTTTTCGAAACATCGTTCTTGAATAATGTCTTTTTACCATTACAAGATGTTAATGCTTTTTATTGGTTAGTGCCAATAATGGCTTTTTCAATACTCATAGGGCTTGGTCTAGATTATGACATTTTCCTTCTTTCTAGAATTTCAGAGTATAGGGACAAAGGATTTACAGATAAAGCATCAATTCACAAAGGTCTCTATAAAACTGGAAATATCATTTCATTTGCTGGAATAATAATGGCAATAGCTTTTTCAGGTCTTCTGTTATCGAAAGAAATGGTCTTGAATCAGTTTGGGTTCATGTTATGTATTGCAGTATTGATAGATACATTTATCGTTAGAACGATTCTGGTTCCAGCGATTATGTCTGTTGCAGAAAAATGGAATTGGTGGCCTACGAAGAAACCTGAACCAACAAAAGACGAAAATTATATCGATTGAGTTTCATAACTGAATATCAAATAAAGAGTAAAAAATAGCTGGAATGTGGGAATTCAAGCGAACTGGATAAATCTAGCCGCCCACGTTATTCTTTTTTTATAATATATCTATAATGTAAAAAAAGAGGAAAAAGAAGAAATTGATTTTAGAAATAAACTATTCCAATCAATCTCCAGAAAAATGGTAGTACGAAGGCTATTAACAATAATCCGAATATGTCTACTACTGAACCTATTTTCGCCATTTCTCTTATAGTATACTTTCCAGTACTGTAAGCAATCATCGTAGGAGGCGTGCCTTGAGGTAGCATAAAGTCTACACTTGATCCAATAGCTGCTACAACTGCGAGTAGTACAGGATCTATTCCAAAAAGTAACCCTAAAGGTATGACAAGTGGAACTAGTATAGCCGCTGAACCCGTGTTTGAGGCAATAAAAGTAAGAAATATAGCTATTACAGCAATAAGTGCTATGAAAAGAATGTTATGTGCAAAAGTTAAGTGTTGTAGTGAGAATGCAATCATATCACCAGCTCCAGCTTCTGTTAAAACAACACCTAATACTAAACCACCACCAAAGATTAGGATGGCATTCCAATTCAAATCATTAACATCTCGACCTTCTAGAATCGTCGTTCCACTGAAAACTGCAGGTACAAAAAGTAGAAAAGCAGCTATTATAGCCACAACTGACGATGAGAATGTTGGGAAGAGATACTTTACAATCACTCCTTCTAGGAACCAAAGGATTAATGCGAAAGCAAAGACGACTAATACGTATATCTGCTTGCCATTAAGATGTCCCATGTTATCAAGTTCTTTATCAACAGCTTCTTTTGCATTAGATATACTCTCTTTTGGAACTTCAGGTTTCATAATAAACCAAAGATATAACCATATCAAAGGTAACATCAATAAAACGATTGGTAACCCAAAAATAAACCATTGAGTGAATGAAATTTGAACACCAGCATATTGACTTAATAAAGCTATTGCGATGGGGTTGGCGGGAGTTCCTATTGCAGAACCAATTCCTCCTAATGAAGCGCTATAAGCTATTCCCAGAATCAATGCTTTACTATATCGATCGATTTTTTCTTCGTCTATCTCTTTGTTCACTTTGAGTTTATCTGTAACAGCAACTGCAATAGGAATCATAGTAGCAGCAGTTGCAGTATTACTCATAAACATAGAAAGGACAGCTGTTACTATCATCATAAGTAGCATCAAAATTTTTGGGTTATTGGGACTAATTTTTACAATATTGAGCGAAATCCATTTATCTACGCCTGTCTTATTCATGGCTTTTGAAATAATGAATCCACCAAGAAATAGAAATATGACCGGTTCAGCAAAAGGTGCAAGTAAACCTTTAGCACTCAGGCTTAGAAAAATTACTCCAAAAATCGGTATCATTATACTGGTTGCAACAAGAGGGATAGCTTCCATTACCCAAAGAATTCCAACAATAAAAAGTAGTGTTAATACTACGTTTGTCTGATAAGGTAATCTTACAGTAAACATAACCCATTCTTGTTTTACGTGATCTTTACTAATTGAGGAGGCAGGTAAAGTTAAATCCAAACCTTCAATTTTTGGATCAGTCTCTATGCATTGTATATCCACACTAAAGTTTCCAATAACAGGTGTTTGAGAAACTGTTTTATTTGTTTCATCAGTTATTGAAACTCTAAAAATCAATTGTTTATTGTAACCAATTTCTATAACAGGAGAGTAACCCAACCATAGTGTAAAATTATCTCCTAGGTCATACATTTCTATTATTTCAGGATAAGTTGAGCTGTTTGTTAGCAGAAAGTTGAAGTTTATTTCTGCAACATATTGTTTAGTAGTATTATTATCATCCGTGTAATCATATCTCGCATGTAAAGTTGCTTCATGGTTACTAATATCTACTGTTCCCCTTGTAAACGCCATTGTGAGCGTAATCGCGACAACTAACATTGCAAGTGTTACTGCAAGTTTTATCATTTCTTGTTTGCTGATTTTCAATTCATAACACCTTAAATTATTAGTAAAACTCCTCAGTTATTGCTTTTATTTGCTCCTCTGTTAAATCTAAAGAAGCTTGAGCAGGAATAATACCTTGGTTCAAAGCAAAGTCTCTTTCTTCATAGGTTGTCTTGTGCTCAATCTGGTAGAAGATACCAATAGGTATTTTGTCTTTTATGAAAATTTGACTTCCTAAGTCTAAAGCTCCAGAGAAATTTTCTTTATCGTGCCCCGTATCTTCAACTTTGTATATTTTCTCTCTGAAATAGTCAAAAGTTTGATTTTTGTTAAACGTTAAACAAGGACTTAACACATCAACATAAGCAAATCCCCTATGGGCAATAGCTTCTTTTATAATCCAACTAAGATGCTTGAGGTCACCTGAAAATCCCCTTGCAACAAAAGTAGCTCCAGCTGACAAAGCAACAGATATAGGATTTAGAGGATTTTCAATAGATCCACGAGGAGTAGTTCTTGTAATAGTCCCTACCGGTGTTGTTGCACTAGCTTGTCCAGTAGTTAAACCATAAACATAATTATTTGATACAATCGTAATGATATCAACATTCCTTCTGCATGCATGTAAGAAGTGGTTACCTCCAATCCCATAGATATCTCCATCACCACCGTAAACCATTACAGTTAGTTTAGGATTAGCTAGTCGAATTCCTGTGGCTGCGGGGATACCTCTTCCATGAAGCGTTTGCAATCCATATACTTTGAGAAAATTAGGCATGTGAGATGAGCACCCAATACCACTTACTAAAACTACGTTCTCTTGGGGGATTTCTAAGTCAATCATAGCTTGTCGAATTGCCCGCCACTGAGAGAAATTTCCACACCCTGGGCACCATGTAGGTTTGAACGAACTCTCTAAATCTTTCAGAGATACATTATATTCTTCACTCATTTTTAACTACCTCCTTTACTTTTCCAACAATTTGTGACGGAACTATAGGTTCTCCATCCCAACGCAATAGTTTGTGTTCTATTAAAACTCCTGTTTTCATTCTTATGAAATCTCTCAATTGTCCAGTGAAGTTTTGTTCAACAATTAATTTTCTTTTTGAATTGAGTAATATCTTCTCTACTTCTTCTGCATGAAAAGGAGAAATGTACTTAATGTGCAAGTGATTTGCTTGAATACCTTCTTCATTCAATTG
>JAGXNV010000255.1 GCA_019894795.1 Candidatus Heimdallarchaeota archaeon
GTTATAGATAGTATTGTAGGATATCACTGTGGAAGTGTCCCAATAAGTAAATATTCCATGCCATAGATTGCCATAAATCTGATTATTGTTAATTGTTATGCTTAAAGAAAGTTCTACATATATTCCATAAACATCATTATAATAGATTTCATTTTCAGTAGCTTTACTGTAATAACTCTCATCTACATATAATCCATATTGAGTATTATTGTGCAAAATATTTTCTACATAACTGGTGTTATCTGAATAAGTGCCATAAATACCATTTGAATTGAATGTACAAGTGTTGTTTTTTACAACAGCAAAAGAAGAATAGTCCGCGTAAATTCCAGAAGAACCGCAGCCAGTAACATAATTATTTGTAATATTTGCATATTGGGTGGTAATGAATCGTATTCCTGAGCCACCAATATTCTGGATAATATTATTATCTATCTCAGTAGTGTGATCTGCTGTATCATAGATCCAAATACCATAGAGGCTAGATTCAATAAAACAATTACGAATAATAAAATTCACTGTAGTATCTCTAATGTAGATACCATAATCCTCAGCAGTTATTATGCTCAGATTTTCTATAACATAAGGATCACCTACAATACCTGATCCACTTGTACTGTTGCCGGCTAAATCGCTATCATTGTCTATATAGAGAGGGTCACTAGTTACATATCCAGAAAGATCATAACCACTTTCTTGCTCCTTTTGAGCTGTAGATAGATTATTGTAAACTAATACTGTTGTAAATACTAAAATAACAAGTATAAATGAATTGATCACGTTTTTCTTCTTTTTAAGATTCATAGTCTCACAAGAATATACACATGCTTATTTCATATAAAACTTACTCATAGCATTGCTTTCATCGCTGGAAATTATAAGTCTAATTTAGTCTTGAAATCAACATTTTCATATTTCATGATTCTGGTTAAATCTTCGATTATATCATTATCAAGAGAAACACCTGGATATTTAGAAAGGAGCTTGGTGACAGTTTCATTTGCTCTCTCTCCAATTGATTTTCTTCCTTTAGTTATCCATTCTTCATTTGTTGATCGATCAACAACAGTACTTGGCAAATAAAGTTCTTCTCTGAACCACTTCATTGTATGGTCGTGTGATAATAAATGTGTTTTCTTATCGAATTCCTTGAGTAAATTCTTTGCTATTGGTTCATCTCTTTGTGTGATTCCTTTAACAAATTTATAGGTCATTCCTGCGATTTCATTATCGATTACCACTTTTTGAATACTTTGTGTTGATTCAAAGTTCATCATTCCTGCACCAGAAATCATATTAACACCCTTTATACCAGCCAAAAGAGATCCCATTCCTGTTTCAAATCCTGCTTGAGTATCCAAAATTTTAGCATCTGACATTCCTAGATATGCATGTGTAGGTAGATTGAGATATTTGCCAATTTCTACGTATCCTAAATCCATGAGGATTGTATCAACCGAAGCTAAGTACATTGTCCCTTTTCTCATATCAAATGCCGCTGGTGAACCACCCCAAATTACTGGAGCACCAGGAGATACAATCTGAGTAATTACAAGACCAGCTAATGTTTCTGCTGCATGTTGAACGATCGAACCAAGTATAGTTACTGGAGCAGTTGCTCCAGTCATCGGCATAGAAACAAACTCAGATGGGATACCATATTTTGCACAATCAATAATGCTCTGACATGTTAAATCACTCCATTTGAGTGGTGGAGATGGACACGCATCAAATATCGCCAAGGGTTTCCTCCTTAATTCTTCCTCACTTCCTCTTACAGCTACAAGCATATCCTTCATCACTTCGAAAGATTCCTTGACGAATGTTCCTGTTACTATTGGTTTCTTTGAGAAAATCAATGCGATTAATAATCTATACCTATCACTAATCTTTTCAGGAACATCTGAACAAGTTATAGCCGTACTTTGCGCTTGAATATGTTCTAATTGATCGACAACTTTGGTAAAATCAACGAAATCTTTTGTAACAGCTGTTCTAATTTCATTAGTTTCTTGGTCTAAAACATTCAAAGCAGCTGAACCAGGATCAAAACAAATGTTATCTCCCCCTAGTACAGTTACAAAATCACCATCACGATTGTATAAGGAAATTGATTGAGGTGCTGTTTTGAGGGATTTCTTAACCAAATCTGCTGGAATGAGAGCTCTTTGAGTTTCTGAATCTACGTTTATTCCAGCGTTTCGCAATATTTCAACTGCTTCAGTATTTTCTACAAAGAACCCTATTTCTTCTAGAATTTCCATCGCTTCTAAAACAACTTTCTCTTTCATATCTTCCTCAAGAATCTTGATACTTGGTCTCATATTTTGTCACTCAATTCAATAGCTTAATTGTTATTCCTTATCTACTTATAAAACATTTTTCTGATTTTTATGCTTGAAATTTAAATACTACTTCAATATTAAATTAATATGGGTGAATTAAGATGTACGAGGTTAAGCAGGAAGTCATAGACTGGTTACTTGAAGATAATAACCCACCTATTTGCTATCTAACACAAATTGATTTGCTGGATTCAGAAGTAAAAGATCCCAAAATTGATGATGTTAGAAGAAAAATTAACTCCTATCAGCCAACAAAGGAGATATTAGAAAATCAGAAAGAAAAACATTATTGGTTTGAGAAAGAGAAGGATAAGAATTACAAGAAATATCTTGGTTCTTTCTGGCAACTGCTTTTTCTTTACGAATTGCACGCTCAGAGAAATGAGCAAATCTCTAATGGAATTGAACATGTTTTAATAACTGGTCAAGCTCCGAATGGTGGATTTTCAATAAGTGGAACTAACAGTGGTACTATCCCATGTTTAACTGCTAATATGATCAGAATGTTAATTTATTTTGATTACTGGAAGGATGAAAGAACTAGGAATGCAGTGGAATACATTCTAACAAAACTTGAAGATAAAGATGGATTCATTTGCTTTCCATTAACAAGCCTGATTAAGAATTGTTATATGACTATGCCAAAAATACTTCATGCTTTAAGTTCAATTCCAGAGAAAGATCAAACGCCTCGTATTCGAAATGGTATTAATATTTGTGTTCAAAGGATACTGGAAAATCAAGTTTTCAAGTATGTGCCGGAGAGAAACAAAGAATGGTTGAAATATATTATTGATAACAAAATTAAAGGTGAAGAATTATTCAAAGAAAGAAGTAAATTTCTGGAAGAGTATCCATCAAAAGTAAAAGTTGCAAAGACTGGATGGATAAAATTTGGATTCCCATTAAATTATAATTCAGATATACTTGATACAATGAGAGCTCTAGCTTCACTTGGAATAAACTATAAACCTGAAATGGCAAATGCACTCGAAATCATTAAAAATAAAGCAGTAAACGGAAAGTGGGTTAGTGAGAAACAATACAAATCACCCATGTATGTTCAAATAGAGGAATACGGAAAAGAAAGTAAGTGGATAACATTTCATGCTTTAACTGTGCTCAAACACTTTGAAGGAATAACTATAGTCTGATTTGAGCTTCTTCTAAAAATCCGTGATTCGTCGGTATGCACAGTTC
Organism: Candidatus Heimdallarchaeota archaeon; assembly: GCA_019894795.1. Lineage (GTDB taxonomy): Archaea > Asgardarchaeota > Heimdallarchaeia > Heimdallarchaeales > Heimdallarchaeaceae > UBA460. The sequence continues at coordinate 3,546 of JAGXNV010000255.1, forward strand.
AACATAGAGCATGATTCACAAGCTCTAGAGCCTAATTCATCATCAACCTGTTCTCCGATGTTTACAGCAAATGAAACAGATTTAATAGGATTCATCATCATAGTCT
>JAGXNV010000256.1 GCA_019894795.1 Candidatus Heimdallarchaeota archaeon
CTTCAGGACAAACAAAGCTGCAAACCCCACAACCGTGACAGATTCTATCAAAAACCAATATTTGGCCAGGTAAGTTTGCTAAAGCATTGTATTCACAACTATCACTACATTTCCCACATAGTGTACACTTTTCATTATCTATCACAGGAATAGGAATCATCGCTTTGTAGATTTCCCTATTCTCTAAATTGAGAAACAATGAGCAATTTGGCTCCTCAACATCCGCATCCAGAAGATGAACATTCTCGAGACTTAATGCCAAGCTAGTAGCTATCAAAGTTTTGCCTGTTCCACCCTTTCCTGAAGCTACAGCAATTTTCATAGTTCAGAACCTCAAATCTAATGATCGCACCCATCTTTGCGAGATGCTTTAGTTAGTTTTCCACTGGTTAAGAGATCAATAGTGACCCTTATTGTATCTGTTGCACCTATATATAAGTCTAAACCTAATTGGTTACATAGGTCAATTGCTCTAGCTCCAATTCCGCTACAGATTATAGCATTGCTTTTTGTTGCTAAGAATTCAGCTGGCATACCGACACCACCAAAATGATTGCTCTCGTTAGGAATTATATCTAACGTGTTAGTTTCTTGGTCCCATATTGCATATAGAGGAACTCTTCCAAAATGTTCTCCAACTGGAGAATCCCAATTTTTGTTTTCTGTAATTGGTATAGCATATTTCATTTTATTCACCAAATTTTTTCTAATTCATTATTTTTCCATTTAGAGATAAGTTCTCTTACAGAAATTGATGTTCCCTGAAAAGCTTCAACATTTGAGTTTCTTAGAGCTGTAACTGCGTTAGGACCTAGTTGTGGAACTATAAATGCATTAACCCCTTTTGAAACAAGAAATTGTACTGCTTGTGGTCCCGCACCACCTCTTGCATCAGTAACCGGATTTGAGAAATATTCAAAAGTATCTGAATCTGGGGTCGTAAACTGCATATAAGGCACTTCTCCCAAATCTGTCAAACATGAGAGCGTTTTCATCTTTACTTGAAACTGGTATGGCTATTTTCAAATATTCACCTAGTTATTTATCTGAATTATTTGTCTTCTAATGGTTCATTTGTAAAAAATAGTGCTTTAACTTCAAAAAGTGCTGAAGCAATTTTTTTATGTGCTACCGCAAGATCTCGACTAAAAGAAGCTTGAGAAATTTCCATTTTTTGTGCAGCTTCTGTTTGTCTTAAACCTAGATAGTCAGAATAATAAACTGCAGTTAATTCTTCTTTAGTCAAATTGATGTTTTCCAATTTGCTTAAAGGAATAGCTTGAGGTTTGAAAATATTTCCTGGGAAATCAACGCACTTTCGCTCTATCTTTCGATTTTGAACCATTAAAATACGAATATTTAATTAATAATATAAGTCTTATGAATAATTATTCATTGAACAATATAAAAAGACATATAGAAAGGGTCATAAATGCTTCAAGATTCATACGATTAATTAAGTAGAGTGGTAATTTGTCGTTAAGAGGATATATTGTTCGTAGAGTTCTCTATATAGTTCCAGTAATGATAGGTATAACCTTGATGAATTTCACATTGATCAATATAAGTCCAGGAGACCCGATTATAGTTCGTCTTGGATTAATAAGTTGTGAAACGCCTGAATGTTACAACTCAGCGTACAATCGTGAAGCTATAGAAATGGGGTTATTAGGAGAAGACATGTATACTATTCCATGGTTTGAACGATATATAACATTCTTAAGCGATTTAATACGGTTCGATTTCGGAAAGTCCTGGTATAATACGCAAGCTGGTGAAGGAATACCGATTTCAGAAATTATTGCGACCCATGCTCCTTACACACTTATTCTGAATATTATTTCTTTCATATTATCTTTACTTTTGTCTACAGCAATCGGAGTTATTTCAGCTACGAGACGAAGAAGTATATGGGATAAAGGGCTCACTATTGCGATGTTATTCGGTTATTCAATGCCACTTTTTTGGATAGCAAAATTATTGATGATGCTGTCATTTTCATTGTTTAATTTTACAGGAGTTACGAATAAAGATGCGTTTATAACACCTTTATTATTCAATCCTGCATTCTACAAATATCTGATATTACCAACTCTAGCGTTGACATTAGGACATCTTGTGTTTATGGCAAGATTAATGCGATCACAACTGTTAGAAATTCTTAGACAAGACTATGTAACAACAGCTAGAGCTAAAGGAGTATCTAACCGAGGAGTCATCTACAAACATGCTTTCAGAAATGGCTTACTTCCAATAGTAACTATCATCGGAAGTTCATTACCAGGACTTTTAGGTGGTAGTGTAATGGTAGAGTCTATTTATGGCTGGCCTGGACTCGGAACAATATTTCTAGAAGCAGCTCTGTTCAGGGATTATCCAATGATGATGGCAACGAACACAATATTCCCATTCTTATTTTTGGTAGCAAGATTACTTACGGATATCACGTATGTTTTTGTTGATCCGCGGATTAAATACTAGTACTTTTTCCATTTTCTTTCAATTATTTTATATCAGCTTTAAGGTATCACAAGATTAAAAACAATTCTTGTATATCTTATTTCTTAGTATCATGAATCCTATCTGGAATAAGATTTATCATTTCTTAATCAGTCCACTTTTATTCATTGTTGGTATCGTACTCTTTATTCTAGTATTAGTTGCTAAGTTTATTTTTCTTCTTTATGAAACACTTATCCCACGAGGTTTACGTGAAATTGTTCCTCATATGATTCTTTGGCGGAAGTATCTTCTTTATGTTTCCAATCTATTCGCTCCACAAGAAGAATTTGATGCAATGGAGGTTGAAGAGAAGGTTAATGAATTGATAAGTAAAGAGGATAAAATTAACAAGGCTTATCCTATTCAGAGAGGTGTTGGAGAGACTTATGATCATGTGTTAATATTTGCTTTAATCATTATAGTGTCCATAGTAGCCATTGGTAGTGCAACCACGGATTTTGATACATTCATTGACACTGTACTTGAAATGCTGGGAATATCTGGTTTAGAGTGGTATTGGTACGTGCTTATTGGTATTGTGTTCTCAACAGTTATGGGTATGTTATCCACAATAGCTACTATTTTTGGTCCAGTTTATGCACTTTTTCATAAATCTAGTTTAAGAATGGTTCAGATGGGAGCTTATAGCTGGGGAACAATTTATCAGAAGCTGGAAAATCTTTTTTCACTTCCTTATATTGCCTCAAAAGCTTCATTTACTTTTTTTGATGCTCCACCTATTTCAGAGGAAACTTTCAAAGAATTCAGAGCTGATGTCATGGGTGAATTTGAAAAAATTACTAGTCGTATTTCCTCAATTTTGAGTTCCTCCTCAATTTCGCTTCCTGTTCAAACTAGACTGCTATACAGAGAAATAATCTCCACAGATTTAGAAGATAGATTGGACATGACAAAAATAACTGATTCTACTTCAAGAGCTTTTTCTTTACTTATCTGGCAAAGTGAAACAGCTGTTATTCCTTGGAGAAAAGAACCTGGACTCCTAGGTTTTGCAGAGAAAAATAAGATAAATTACAAAGATGCAAAAAACATCTTTTCATTTATCACAAGCAAATTGAAAGATGATTTTGTTTCTAAAACATTCTATGAA
>JAGXNV010000257.1 GCA_019894795.1 Candidatus Heimdallarchaeota archaeon
TGTTTAACCCATGTGAGATAATATATCCTTCATATATTGGTGTGATACGAGTAGAATTTGCACCAACTCCTACAACAACCCCTGTTACTTGATTGTCAGCATAAAGTGAGAGGAGTTCACCAAGAGAGAAATAAATTTTAGGAATGTTGAAACCATTAAAAAACACCTTTGCCATCGCTCGTCTGATAGAGATACTGGTTTCAAAACCATTAACATACTTAACCATTTTCTCCTTTCTAAGGCTATCCTTAACGTTTTCAGGTAAAGTACTATTATTTATTACATCCAATCTCCCCTTTAAGAAATTCGAAAATTCGTCACTATAATATTTCTCAATAACCCACAAAGCTGTTTCAGACGATTTAACCTTAAGTTTCTCGAAAATATGAGAAAGAAATATCTCAAAAACATCTTTGTCTAATTCTTCTCTATTTTCAGCTTTACGAAATATCAAGCTGATTTTTTTTACTTTAGTCTTAGTTTCAACTTTTTCTGCAAATTGAATAAATGATTCTCCTGAATCTGAAAAATAAACTGCTGAATCAAAAATGAATCTGGGTTCTTTTTCACCTGTAAAACCAACTTTGGTTAAAGAAAAACCAGGATCTAAAACGACAGATGTAGGATTGGTTACTTTATCAACTAATTTAGTAGCATCTGTCGGTAACTCCATTAGACCCCCTAATCTCTTTAAATCATATTTTTTCAACATTATAGAACATTCATCACAATAATATCCTACTGCTATCCATTTTCTTTTCTCAGTACCTTTTCTTATGTAAATCCTATGCATGACTTTTCCACAATGCCTAGGTTTAGATTTTGATTTAATTTTTGTCACCTTCCAATTCATAAGTAGTAATTCTATTTTTATAAATATTATTGAAGATATATCCTTAAGAGGGTATATCTTATGATAATGGTATATCATAATTTCATACTCTCATAAATTAGAAAGATAGTATCTGGTTTGTTATCTTCTAAGGACAAAATTAAAAAAGACAGAAAAGGAAACAGCTTGATAAGAATGGTTGATATCAAACCTTTTAGAGCAATAAGGTATACAGAAAAGGCGGGAGACATAGAGAAACTAATAGTTCAGCCTTATGATAAAATTGATGAAGAAATGCAAGAAGCATATTATACCCAATCAGAGTATAACTACTGTAGATTAACCTTACCAAGTGAAGAGAATCGTTACGAGATAGCTCATCAAAGACTCGAGAAATGGTTACTTGAGGAGATTTTAGCTAAAGATGAAACTCCTGGAATATATATATATTACCAAAAGTATGAACTTTTTGGGAAGCAATACATTCGAAAAGGATTCATTGGTGCTTTGAGATTACATCCTTTTGAAGAAAACATAGTTCTACCACATGAAAAAACACACAAAGGACCTAAGATTGACCGGTTAAATATGCTAAAAACAACTAGACACACACTTGAGACAGGATTTATTCTCTATTCAGATCCAGAGAAAAAGACCATTAATCTTTTTGATGAAATTTCCCAAGGGGAACCTTTGATTGATGCAAAGGATGATCTTGGCGTACAAAATACTATCTGGAAATTATCTGAACCTGAGCATATTAGAGTTGTTCAAGATGTATTTAGGGATCAACAATTAGTTATAGCTGATGGACATCATAGATATGAAACTGCAGTTACTTACCGAGATATGCGTCGAAAAGCAGCTGGAGCTTTAAGAGACTATGATGCATTTGAATTTCGAATGACCTATCTCGTTCCTGTTGAAGATGAAGGGTTGATTATTTTAGCAACTCATCGTTGTTTAGCAAAGGAAGAGGTCACTGAGGAAAAAATGAACGAGCTAAAAATGTTTTTTGAAATGAATGAAATAATGAAAACAGAAATTCCAAAATTCCTAGAAGAGAATAGAGATAAACATGCTTTTGTGATGTATCAAGATAGAAGAGCTATCTCTTTGATCATGAAAGACCCATCAGCAATTAACCGATATGTATCTGACGCAAGTGATGATTTCAAAGCTTTAGATGTAGTTATTTTACGTGATATGATATTCCATGGCATAATGGGACTTAAGGAATTGCATATAGATGATGACATCTTCTATGAGAGATGGTGGAATGAAGCAATCGAAGAAGTAGATGCTGGGAAGTATAAAGTTGCATTTATTCTTAATCCTACAGGAGCAGATCAAGTACTCAAAGTTGCTAAGAATCATGAACGAATGCCTCAAAAAGCTACTGATTTTTACCCTAAAATGATCAGTGGTTTTACTATGTTAAGTTTAGAAGAAGGAGAAAAACTTCTCTAATCTTTCATATTTATTTTTACAAAAAAAAGATAGCACTAATTCTTAGAGATCAGCGCCACAGTTAGTGCAAAACTTTGTTTCCATTTCATTTTTCCCACCACAATGTGAACAAAACTTGTTGTTTTGTGCTTGAGTAACTGGTGGTTCTGCATTGAGTTGTTGGTAGTGAATAGGTTGCTGAATAGTACTTGGATGGTGTCCTGTATGAGTTATTGTTGCAGTTTGTCTAGTTCCTCGTCTTCTTCGATTAAAGAAGTTTACTACTAGTATTATCGTAAATAAAACTCCAACCGCAAGCATAGCTCCACCAATTTCTGGATTATAGAAAAGGTAAATTATCCCAAAAATAATTAGTGAAGGAGCCCCATAAATTATTCTTCGATAGAAATAACGATTATAACGGCGAGACATATATAAAGCTGTTATTCGCTTTCTTTAAATATTTTGATAGATTTTGATTAGCTTATCTTACAATTTCAGCTTCAATAAACCCTATTATCTCACCTATTGTGTTGAATTCTTTAAAGATATTCTTAGGTAGTTTTAATCTAAATTCATCCTCGATTTTCTTTCTCAATATCTCTAAATTTTTCTTATCAAATCCTAAATCTTTTTCAAAATAGGCATTGATTGTAAGATCTTTTCTTTTAGCTTTGGTCATTTCTGAGACAAGCCCAATAAATCTACGATAGATGCTCGAATACATATTACTCACTTTATTTAATTTTTTCTGCAAATAGTGTCATAGGATCATTAATGCTCTCAGACTTTCTTATTGCAATAACCATTTTGTCAACACCAAATTCCTGCACTTTAGCTATTTGGTTTTTTATGTTTTCAGGAAAACCAATAAATGAATTGCGAAGAACTTCTTCTTTTATAGGTTTTTTATCTTCAGGAGCAGTTTTGATAATTTTCGCTACTATTGTATCTAACTCTTCTTGAGAATCAACTATATTTACTGTGTTAAAGTAAGAAATCTCAAAACTGTTAATATCTCGATCGTATTTTTCCAGATTTTGTTTAATTTTGCTAATGCTTAAGGGTAAATCGTCGATTTTTGTATAAGGAAGATTGATACCATCAGCTTCTCTGCAGGCAATATCTGTCATTCTCCTTCCATCAGTTCCAAGAATAATCTGAGGATGTGGTTTCTGAATTGGTTTGGGAAATAAACTCATCCCATTCACCACTTGCATCGTTATTATAAACACCTGACTTTGTGTTTCATGTGTCCTGTTGACTGC
>JAGXNV010000025.1 GCA_019894795.1 Candidatus Heimdallarchaeota archaeon
ACTCCTTAACTAAGATTAAAGTCCTATTTTAGCTAATACAATTAATTCTTCTAAATCGAATTTTTAAATCTTTGTTGGAAGAACCCCAGAAACAATTTTTAAAGAAGTGAAGCTAAACATTATTTTATGTTTGATTTTAAGAAGGTAACAAATACTGATTACTCACTCATTACTCTATTTTCAATTGTTTTCCTTTTCTTCTTGCAGATGCTTTCAGATTTAGTTGAAAGAATTTATGCTTATGCTCTTTTGAATCTAGAACCTGATGAGAACATACTAGGTTTGCTCTTTCTACTTGCACCTTTACTTCTTTTAATATTCTGGAAAAAAATTCCCAATTTAGCATTGCTTATTTCAGGTGAACTACTGATCCTTGCAAGACTTATTGAACCACTTGTTTCTGGCCAAGCAATCTATATTTTCGCCGGAATCTCTGTAGGAAGTTTCTTTGTTTTCTTTGGTGGGTTCTTAACCAAAATTAGAGAACAAGAACAAAAAGTAAGTGTAGATTTAGGAATAGGTTTAGCTATTGCAGTCGCTATGTCAATATTTTATCGAACAGCGAACTCAACTGTTGATGTTTCTCAATATGGATGGAATCAGATAATTGGTTGGGCATTAGGGATTTTAGCCTCAGTCATCCTTGTTGGGATGTACTTACGTGATAGAGATAGTTATTTGGAAAACAAAGCTAAACCGGTTGAGATAGAAGAACAACCAAAGAAAAGTTTCGTTAAAATACTCGGTTTATCTATGGGGTTGTTCAGCATCTTTGTGTTGCTTTGGTTTGTTTTTATGAGCCCTACAGTTATTTCTAGATGGACAGAAGGTAACTATATTGGAATAGTTATTGGTTTAGTACTCATGTTAGGAGTTTTTATCGGTGTTATGCTATGGAAACCTAATTTAATTAATTATATCAAAATATGGATGATAACAATATGGAACGCAGTTTTTGCCATATCTCTTACTATGACAGTGTTAGCACATCAGATATTCTTTACAAATGATCCAACTTCATTTCCGCTTGTTGCACCGGCCACACAATGGTTCCACCAAATACCGTTAGTACTGACAATCTTAGCTTCACCCATAATTTACTTAAATTTCATTTACCTTTGCAGAGAGATAGTCCAGCTTAAGCCTAAACCATCACAAATAGGTGGAAGTTTCGCAATTGGAGGATTATTCATAATAATTATGCTCTTTGTTCAGGTTCTACCAAATGTTTGGGGTTACTTGCCACCAATCAGTTTTGCTTTTAGAGATCAATATTGGTTAGCCTTCTTTATACCAGCTTTTCTATTGTCTGCATCAATGCTTATTGTAAATGCTTCATCAATGAAATTGGATAAGCTAGCGAAGAGAATGAGTTCAAAAATTGGTGTTAGTGTCGTGTTTGGAGTTATTCTGATAGGAACCATTACAGGGGCTGTTCTTACAACACCTAGACCAAATTATTCAGCCGAAGGAAAGACATCACTCACAATATTAACTTATAACATTCAGCAAGGAATCAATGTTTCAGGAGATTGGAACTATGATGGACAATTGGAGCTCATCAGAGAAATTAACCCAGACATTATTGGATTACAGGAGTGTGATCCTACAAGAATTTCAGGAGGAAATATGGATGTCGTACGGTTCTTTGCCTCTAATCTGAATATGTATTCCTACTATGGACCAAAGACGGTTACGAATACTTATGGTTGTGCAATTCTCTCTAAATTCCCTATTTCTAATGCACTTTCCTTCTTCGCTTATAGTGATGAAGAGCAAGTAGGTTCAGCTCAAGCTCAAATAACCGTTGGTACTAGGGTTTTCAACGTATTTGTTAATCATCCTTCTGGTGATGAAGATATTACAACAATCTATCAAGCACAAGAGATGGTAAGTAGAACTTCGGGTTTAGCTGATGTTATCTATATGGGAGATTTCAATTTCCGAGCTTACTCAGCTGAATACAATATAACCATTGGTGCAGGATTAGCTGATTCTTGGCAAATATTAAATGATATACCAGCAGAGGATAGAATAGATCATATCTTCTTACGTCCAAGTTTTACTATCATCCAAGCACATTATATTGAAGAAGGACAATCTGATCATCCTGCTTATTGGATAGAGATACTTCTCTAATATTCTTTTTTTTTCTCTTTTTTTTTATTTGATTATCTTTTTAACTCTCTATACTTTCTCGTCTGTATGGATGCTCTAGAAAAGAATACTATGATGATTACTGATAGTTCAAATGAGGATATCAAGAAAAGAATTCAAAGAGTTAATGAAAACATACTAAATTTCAATTTTGATAGCCGATTTGCTTTTTCTGGAGAAAAATCTACTATTTTTGATAAAATGAAGCAATACAACGTTCCAGGTGTCTGCATTGCAGTAATCAACAACTATGAATTAGAATGGACAAAGTGCTTTGGAGTAAGGGATGTGAGAACTGAAGAACCCTTAACGCTCGATACTTTACTTGAAGTTGGTTCTACTTCTAAATCATTCACTGCTCTAACAGCTTTAAGTTTTGTAGATAAAGGATTACTTGAACTGGATGAGGATGTAAACAATAATCTTACATCATGGAATTATCTTGATAATGAATTCACGGAGAAAACAAAAGTATCTCTCGAGCATATCTTATCTCATCAATCAGGGATCAATGGTCCTAACGGAGGTTTCAGTTCAGAACCTAACTCAGCACCGACCTTGACTCAGATGTTCAAAGGAGAAAAACCTTCTCTTTCTGATCCATTTTCTGTAGATTTCACACCTGGAACTAGTCACGCATATTCAAATTATGGATACATTCTTGTTCAAATGTTGCTAGAAGATGTTGCAAAGAAATCGTTTACTGATATAGTTGACGAGCATATTTTCCAATCTTTAGGTATGGTAAATAGTTCTTTCAAATATCCAACTGAGAAAACAAAACAATTGATGGCCACTCCTCATGATCAAGAGGGGGAAGCAAAAGAGACAGGATTACATCCTACTGCCTTAGCTCAAGGAGGATTGATAACAACAGCTCTAGATTTGAGCAAATTTTACATTGATATCATGAATACTTTGAGAAGAGAAGAGAACAGCTTTTTCAAATTCAATATCATTGAACAGATGATAACTCCTGTTCTAAACCTAGACCCTACAAAATTCTTCGGGATGACAGGTCAAGGGTTAGGGACATTTATTATAGATAATGGAAAAAATAAGTTTTTCACCCATCCTGGGACAAATTGGCCAGGAACGACATGTTTACCCATTTTTTGTGCAGAAACAGGACAAGGAGCAATAATTATCACAAATGGTATTAAAGGAGAGATATTGCAAAGCGAGATTATGAATAGTATAGCAAGAGAGTATGGATGGACACTTTGGGAAAGCTGAATAACTGGCAAGATTCTGTAAAATACCTCATATAAATTTAAATAATCTTTTTGAGAATATAGAATGATTACATGAAAACGAAAACACGAATTATATCAGTTATATCATTCATTGTTCTTCTATCTCTTCTAAATTTGAATCCTACTCTAGGAACAACTTCTGAACGCGATTGGTTAGAAGGAGATATAGAAGTATATGGATTTAGAATGCATGTGGGAACCAATTATGCAAATCTATTAACTAATTTAACAGGTAGCGAAATTATGGAAGCTGAAATGGATTATCAGCTGGAATTGATAGACGTAAACCAAGTTACTTATGATTATGTATTTAATGCAACTATGCCTTATGGATCATTAGGTGAAAGTGATTCAACAGGAGATATTGATTATATAATTGATGACATGATGGATTATTTTCTACATTTTGAATATGTATGGGATGATAGCGCAAATATTACAAGATTAATAGATTTCAATGTTGGTAACGAATATTTGGTATTCTTCATAGAGCCAGATTGGGATAAATTCAATCAGGCCTTGGCAGATATTTTTGATAGAGAACGATTAATTGCTTCAATAGCACATGATTCGACAACCACAAATATAACAATGGGAGATTTCCTTGATTCACTCACATCTTATCAACTTCTAGGAGTTGAAGGCTTCTCAGAAAGTGAAGAGATTGATCCTGTAACTAAGTGGACTTTAACATTTGATTTGAATCAAAGCATCTATGATAAGTCAACTCCCCTTCCATTTGTTGATACTTTTACTCTATATAACAAATATAATGCAAGTTGTGTGTTAGAGTATACTGAGGGTGGTACTTTAGTAGAAAGTGAATCAAGTATCAGAAGCGGAATAATTAATGTTGATGAGGAAGAAGGAGATTTATATTTTGAACAGTATTCTTATCAACAACTAATTAGGGGTGGACTGAATCCAGAAAAAGCATCGGTTAATCTTTATTCTATCTTGAGCGCAATATTAGTTGTGCCAATTATAATTTATATTTATATACGGAGAAAAAGATAATTCTCTCTTCTTTTTTATTTTAGCATGCATTGCTAGTAGGAAATTCCAAAAGGGAATAAAAGCAAAAAAATTGTTAGTTAATAGCCTCAAGAACTTTCTTTATTTTCTTCATTAAGAATAACGCTTCATCCATACTTAAAGTAAGGGGAGGTAGCAAGCGGAGAAGTCCTTTAGCAACATTGAAACCGACTATAACTCCTTCTTCTAACAAATCATCTTTAATTTTCACAACCAGTTCTTCTTCCTTGTAATTCTTGTAATTTTTTAACTTCAATGCAAATATCATTCCTACAGATCTTACTTCTTCAATGAAAACATATTTCAAAGATTTGAAAAATTGATTCAACTCTAAAATAGTACTCTGATTTTTCTCAATAATAGAATCTTTCTCAAAAACACTGATAACTTCCTTGGCAACAGCAGCACCTAAAGGGTCAAGTTGATGGGATTGAGCATAATAAAACTCTGGATAAGAACACTTTGCTTCATGATCTGAAGTGGTTATTATTGCACTAACTGGATATCCATTTCCCAGTGCCTTCCCCAGAACAACAACATCAGGTTTTATCCCTAGATGCTCATAACCAAACTTCTTACCTGTTCTTCCTAAACCTGTCGTAACTTCATCTAATACGATAAGTCCTCCATCTGATTGTATCTTATCACAAATATATTGAATGAATTGACTGCATGGCTTAAATACTCCTCCACTTACCATAACTGGCTCTAAAACAAAACAAGCGATTTGAGAAATAATTCCATCAAGAATTTCATCTACAGCCAGTTGGGTGTTCTCTAAACAGTTACAACTTTCTTCATAACAAACAGGATAGGGGATTTTCATGTCTGTTTTATCTAAGGAAGTGTAAGAAGATTCTTTAGCTTTTCCAAATGCACCTAAATAAGAGTCTTGTAGTGAAAGCACCTTTTCTTTTTTTGTCACTTTTTTTGCGAAACTGATAGCAAACTCCATAGCTTCACTCCCACTATTTAGGAAAGTGAGTTTATCAAAATTGGTAGGCATATAATTCAAGACAGTATTTGCAGCCTTGAGAGTAATAGGTGTTAAAAAACTTTTATTGCGATGAATGATTTCATCTAACTGGTTCTTTGTGGCTTGAATCACTTTAGGGTGATTATGACCTAAATTAACACACCACATTCCAGATACACAATCTAAATATTTCTTACCATCAGTATCCCAAATCCAAGAACCTAAGGCCTTATGGATTAGAATTGGTTCAAAAGTATTGGTTTTGATTATTTGTTCGAACAATCTTCTCTCCGAGAGAACAATAATCCTATTCTCTTAATAATTTTAAGCTGTGGAGATGAGTAACAAGATTAATAATGATTTCAAGAGTTATGCTACCATGAATCATCAAAAAATTACAGATACAGTGGTTTTTTCCGAGAGTAGTACTGGATCAAATTTAGCTTGTTTAGCTTTAGAAGAAGGTCTTTACTTTGTTGATGCAGGAATGAACACTACCAGAGCTTCTGAATTTCGAAAAGAAATGGAAGAGAAGTTTAGTATGAACACATTAGGTTTGTTTGTCACCCATGCTCATATCGATCACTTCCTAGGAATGCAAGCTTTTTCTGATGTCGAAATTATCGCAGCTAAGGAAAGTATTCCAAGATTTGAGAGATTTACTAATGTTGTATTTACAGAAGAAATCATAGAAAATATGAGCAAAATCTTCCCAACAATCAAGAAAGATATCGAGGAAGCTAAAATCAGTATGCCTACAATTTTTGTTGATGAAAAGCAAGAATTTGGAAAGGATAAAGATATTTTGTTCAAGGTTCTAGGTGGTCATTCAAGCTGTTCATCTGAAATACTTTATCAGAAAGACAAAGTTTTGTTTACTGGTGATTTAATACAGGTTGACGTTTATCCTTATTTTGGTGAACCAGATACTGATTTGAAAAAATGGGTCAAAGCATTGCTAGATTGGGAGTCAAAGGAGGAATATAAGTTTCTTGCAGGACATGGTAAAGTAATTGATTCTAAGTATATCACTTCAGTCAGAGAATTTTTCGAGGAAATGTTAATTGTAGTAAAAGAACTGAAATTTACAGGTGTTTCAAAAGAAGAAATTGTTGAGCATCCAAAAATTCCCAAGGGGTATTGGCCAAACACAGCAGTGAGAAGACCTCCTTATAATTTCAGCATTTCACAATTGTATGACAAGGTATAAATTGCACTTAAGGGCAGTCTAAAGGCAGTTCAGGTTTTAATGTCACAACTTGTGACCTCTTTCTGTGTTCAATCCTTTTTAAAAGGAGTAACTACGTTAAGATAGGTGCAAAAAAATGAATAAAAAAATCCAAAACTTGAAAATCGAGAAACAATTAAGAAAGATGAAATTTGAAGCAATGAAAGCAGTTGTATTTCATAGAGGAACCCTATAAGACAACTATTCATTCTTCTTACTGTTTTATCCAGAATTTCAATGTAACATATTTATTTTTCATGAATTTAATACTGCTTGTTCCAGAAGGTTGCAGAAAAGTTGTACTAAAACTCTCAACAGATTATTCATTAATTTCAGGGGACATTTATTCTTGCTATGGCTCTAGAATTGAGAGGAATAAATCAAAATGAATTAATTAAAAAAAAATGGAATCTGAAGAAGTCTTTGAGATACATATACAATTTCTCTTCTTACTAGATATAATTGAGATAATACATCCCCCAATTATTGTTGAAATAGAGCATCTCGCGCCGTTATTTTATACTTAACTCTAATTTCAAAATTTGTTGATTGAGATAGTTTAAATAAGTAAACTTATCTTTTTATATTATCCTTGAGGTGCAAAAATGAAGAAAACATTATTAGTATATGGAACTAGATATGGAGCAACTGCTAAATCAGCCGATGTAATCGCTACTGTACTTCGTGAAAAGTTCAATCATGAAGTTAAGGTTGTTAAATTGTCAAGTCAATCTGAAGATGTAGAAATAGCAAATTATGATAACATTATTGTTGGTTCAAGCATTGCAAAATTTAGTTGGACAAAAAGAGCGAAACAGTTTCTTAAGAGAGATTTTACAGGTAAAAAGTTATTTATATTCATTTCATCAGCAGCTATTACATATCCTGCTCTAGAGAGTGGAAATATTGATAAATACAAGAAATGGAAAAAAATGTTTCTTGATAGAAAGGTAAGGAAAGCTAACGTTAAACCAACATCAACAGCTGTTTTTGGAGGGTGGGTAGAACGGAATGGAAAAAGATCTCTTGACAATTGGAAAGAGGAAGATATGATAAAATGGGCAGAGGAGATAGGAAAAACTACACTCTAAATCTCACTAAATCAAATTGAAAAAGTCTATGTATGAACAGATCAAGGAGTTTATTCCTTCAATTTACTGAAGAATAAAATATCAAGTAACCCATTCGCCTATTTTTGTTAAAATTGTTTCTGATGATTTGCATTTTGGGCAGACTAACTTGATTTCCAAAGGTGAATCAGCTGAAGATTGTAATTTCCTTTGATTTTTAGGTATTTTTACTGCATATATTAGCTTATCACCACAGTCTATGCAGGTATTATGATAAGAAACTTTGTTACAATTAAAGCAGAAGTAATTTATTGGGGATTCTTCACGCTTTTTTGTGACACCCTCATATAAGATCATATTTAAATCACACATTTTACAAAAGAATTGATAACTTTTTCCCATTTTCATTCGCCATTCTAAATCAATCAACTCAACCTACCTTCTTTCCTCCACATTTTAATACAAATGAGACTCCCTCGAAACGTGAAATCATGTTATGAATTTTTATCATCAAGACTCCCTCCCAATCACGAAATTGTGACAATAAAATGCTGCAGATGGGTATAACATGAAATCACTTTCTTGAGAAAAAGAAGTTTGAATGCTTTTTAAATAAGATTTTTTTGTCTCAAATAAGTAAAAAAACATTTGAGAATTACCAATTTTCTTTATTGGTTCTAAGATGTGAAACTCTAAATTAGAAGTTTCTTCACAAATCTATTTTCTTCCTTTAGGCATAAAAGTAAATCCGTTTTTCCTTTTTCTGTTTCATCAATCTGTATTAAATCCTTTGTGCTCAATCTTCCAATTACGTCAGGTACAGGACTTTTCTTCAATTCATTATCTGTGAATGTACTAATCGGATACCCTTTATTTTCTAGCCAGTTTTTGATGTTTATGCGAATGAAATTTCTTGACATTGACCCGAGTATTTGTTTCCTACTAACCTTGAGACAAAATAGGGAATCGTCTTCAACTTCTTTTTTATACTGATGAACAAAGAATTCTAGCATTAATCTATCTTTTTCAGTTAATTCAGGCTCAGGTTCCTCTGCTAATACAAGAATAACCTTGTCCTTGAGTCGGTTTGTAAAAATGTTATTTCTACTGAAAAAATAACTTGCATCATAAGCAGGCATGTCCATAATTTTCTTCTGGATTTTTTCTTGAATAATGGAATAATACTTTCGAAGGTTAAGTTCTTTAGACATTTTTCTAAAAAGCATTCGTTGATAGTGTTTTGGTAAAAGTTTTGGGATTTCTCTTGAAGAGTAAATTTCAGGATTCAGAGAGGAAATAATGAATTCTAATATTTCTGAAACTTCCTTAATTCCAAGCGTTTCTAGTAATCCTTCATCTATTTTATACAACATTCTTTGAATTAAGAATTTTAAGCTAAAAGCTAAAGAAACGACTTTTTCTACTCTTTTTCTTAGTAATTTGTGCTTTTTCTCCTTGTATACCGCAAAAACTTGCTTTTTATCATGAACATATAATTCTATACTTGAATGATAAAGACGATTAATTTGCTGATTACTGAATTCAAGTTTTTTATAATCATCGTAATTCAATTCAATGAAGGATATAATATCTGAATCCTGAACGAATATTTGCTCAGGATCCTTAAAAACTGCAGCTAGGAAAGACTTTTTCGCATTTGTTTTCTCCTTATTACATTGTTGTATCAAAGATTTGAGAAAAGGGAAGAAATTCAATACGTTTTTCTCTTTTCGTTCTATAACTATTTTCTTTATAATTCGTCCAATCAGAATAGGAGATAGTTCAGCCTTCTTAGTAGAAGTAAGTATTGGAGTTGAAGTTTGCGGAATCTTCCATTTTTTCGATTTTGTCATTAAGGGTACTAATGGCCTAATTGGTTGGTTCCTAGAAGCTATTTCCCTGTAATTCCTGTAATAATTATATCCATCATCATACCAAGACCATTTTAGATTGCTGTATCTAGGGAGGAAAACCTTCTCAATACTTTCAGGTTTTTCCCCTTCCTTTTTCTTCATAAAACAACGTTCTATCGTTCTTACAGTTTCCAATCCATTAGCAAGAAATTTTAGTTGCTCCCTTATTTCTTGACTATAAACAGCTTCGACTAGAGGAATAAACTGATAAAATGTCAAGTGGATTTCATTCAATCTTTATCAACCTCCTAGGATATCTTCTGAGCTGTATTTCCACTCTTGAAAAACTGTTTCATATTTCTCAATTGGTAATTGATAGCGTCTAGTATGCATTTGATCTACTATGAAAAGATTCTCTATTCTTCCTTTAAAATAAAGTGTCAAAGTCTCAATTGCATCAACTACTAGTTCATATGGGATCCTTAAAACAAAGTATAAACCTTTCTTTCCCTCTGAATCATACTGTTCACTGTAAACTTCTGGGAAGAAGGAGAGAGTTTTGTGGATTTCAAGATGATTTTCAGGAGATTCATCTAGAAATAGAATCAGGTGCTTCAGTCCAAAAACGAATAAAGGATTATATCTTAATTTGTATAATGAGTTGCTTTTTAGCCTTTCAACCTGTTTTTTTGCATCCTTCTCTGAAATTTTCAAATCTCTAACAATCTCTCTAATAGATAGATGTCTATTAGCTAGTATGTGATTCAAAATCTCTAAACCTGTCTTGTTTAACCTTAATTTTTCATACTCATTATTCTCAAAATCTCTTGTTAAGATAGGCACTGAATCAATTAATTTAGAATCGTAATCTTGGAGAGTAAATTGTAGGTACTGAGGATTGATATTCCAAGATCCTTTTTTGTAGTCATAAAGTGCATAATTAAAAGATTTAAGCCTAGTTTCAGTCTGAAAACGGAAAATACGATAATAAGGGATACGCTGTTTATTACAGATTCTTCGTGATAGTTTTTTAATATCATTTTCTACTTGTTCAAACCTAGGTGCAACGTAATATGATAGTGATGTCCTGCACCCAACATTCCCCGTATAGACAGAGTGAAAGAAAACACTCTTTGAGAGTTCAGAAAAGAGATCAGTTTCATTTGTAAGAGGACTTTCAAACATTATTCCGTAAATCGTCAAATCTAATTTATGATAATTCAAAGATATTCCTTGATGCAAAACCTTTTTGGAATTAAGCACTTTTTTGTATTTGGAAATGTTTGACAAATCTATATCTAGATGTTCTTTTAGTTCGCTTGTCACCATTGTCTGCCTGTCAATTATTGTCCGAAACAAAGTAAAATCTCGTTTGTTAAACGATGGTTTGACTGAAGCTTTGAATTGGAAAAATATTGCTAGAAAGGTCTCCCAAGAGAGTTCCTTTGTAGCTTTTATACATTGCTCTAATAGATTTACAAAAAAATTCTTTGCTTTTCGCAAATCAGATAGTGCAACATAACTAGCTGGGACCATATACACTAAATTCGCATAACGTCTTGTTTTGCTGAACTTGTACCAGTATTCCACCCATTTTTGTTTTTTAATAGATTTAGATGAAAGAGTACAGTAAATCAAAAAACATGTAATATCCCATAAAGGTGTATCATATTTAATATTATTTTCAACAATAATATTTTGAAACTGAAGGTAATCTTTGTCAAGGATTCGCTCAGCTTCCTCCATTCTCAGTACAAGGTTTTGATCAGATATGCCATACATGGCTATTTTAGGATAATCTAGTTTTATTTAACGATTTGCCTTCCCATATAGGAGTATCGGGTAAAAACATCCGATAGTTAATTCTTCATTAAACTGCATGAGAGTACAGATTTGAACATTTTTGCTTGTTTTTGCTATAGAAGATTCCTCCTTGTTGTCTTCCAGATATAGATTTACACGGAGGTGAAAAAAAGAGATGTTCTACCCACCCGAAGACCCTGATGAGCCAGAATTCTGGCCTCCATAAATAAGAGGAAGGGGAGAGGAATAGTCCTCTCCTAATCTCTTGGAGATTGTGAAATTTCGAGACGAAATTCCTTTGTCTCTTTTAACACAATTTGACACAGAGATTTCCTACCTTTCCTTTCTTTTTGAAGTTTATTTGTTTTGTGTTCCACAATACAAAATGTTAGTTGAAGATTCTGATTTCTGCAAAAAAAACACTTATTAGTAGAACGAGTACTATTCAATTACACAGGTATTTAACAATGTTTGACAAAGAATTAGTAGAAAAAATCAGAGAAGCCTTTCCAAGAGCAGAGAAAGATTTCAATGGAAGAGAGAGAGCTTTTTTTGATAATGGGACAGGTACTCTTGTTGTTAAACGAGCCGCTGAAGCTGAAGCTGAAGCGCGAATTAATTGTAGCGCGAATATTGGTGGTGTTTTTAATGAATCCAAACAAGCAGAAGCTATAATCAAAGCTGGTAGGGAAGATATAGCAGATTTTATTAATGCTCCATCTTCTGAGACAATCATTTCTGGTGAATCTGCTACATCATTAGTCTTTAACATCAGTTACGCTCTTGGTAAAGATCTAACTGGAAAAGAAAATATTGTTACAACAAATTATGAACACTACACCAATGTGAGTCCATGGGAAGAACTGGTAGAAAGAGGGAAAATCAAAGAAGTAAGATATGCGAAACTGAACATGGGAGATGGAACAATAGATTTGGATCATCTAGATGAGCTGATTGATGAGAACACAAAAATAGTAGCTGTAACAGCTGCTTCTAATATGTTGGGGACAAAAAGTCCTCTGAAAATAATATGTAAGATGGCACGAAAAGTTGGAGCTTATTTCTTTGTTGATGCAGTTCATCAAATCGTTCATGGACTGGTTGACGTTCAAGCACTAGACTGCGATTTCTTGGTTTTTTCAGCTTACAAACTCTTTAGTTCTCATGGAAGTTTTCTCTATGGTAAAAAAGAATTACTTGAGACACTTAAACCATTTAAAGTAAAAACAGCACCAACATCCGTTCCAGGTAAATTTGAGTGGGGGACAAGGAATCAAGCCATGTTCGCTGCAATAACTGGAGTTATGGAACATTTTCAATGGATTGCTAAAGAAGTTCAAGACAAGTATGAAGGAAGATTTATGGAATATGAAGGGAGGAGACGAGAACTTAGGATAGCAATGGATGCTATTGAACAAAACGAGAAGGGATTGTCAAAAGCTGTCTTAATTGGATTTGATGGTGTTCCAGGATTACTAAAAATACCTGAAGTAACTGTATATGGGATAACAGGTCTAGAAAGATTAGACGAAAGGGTTCCAACATTCTCCTTTGAAGTTGAAGGAATCGAAGGAGAAGAGGTGGCTAGAAGACTATGGGAAGAAGGCAATATAGCTGCGAGATCTGGCCATTTTTATTCTCTTGCTCAAGATGTACACAATAAACAGAAGGTTGTAAGAATAAGCTTGGTACAGTATAATACGTTGGAAGAAGTGAGAACTTTTCTGATAGTTCTAAAAAAGATATGTACAGATAAATAATTGTGAATTAATTGGCAATAATGCTCTAGAAACATCTTTATTTGGAATGAGTATTTATTAATTATTCTTAAGAGAGTAGCGAATAGAGCAAAAAAGAGTAACATTTCTATTAATTACAGGAAGCTTGCTTTTAGTTAAGCATTTGTTGTCTCAATCTTATAAGGGGTTATGCACTTTGCATATATGATAGTGAAAGGGGACTGAAGGATCTCATAAATCAGTATTATACTATATGCTCTGGCACTCTCGAGATTATGAAGTCAACTAATTAAGCAAATAAATGAAAAAAAAAGAAGATACAATTATTTCTTTTTTAGTATTGAAATAATTGGAATTGATAAAGGAATCAAAATGATGAAAATCAATGGCAAACCTGTTGAAATTTCATTTATACTTGGTACTGGTTGCTCATTGAGTGGATAAAGATCATATTCTCCAGCTGAACCAGCTATACTGTAATTACTGGTATCTAAATAATCAGACCACCAATTTCCTTTTTGAGCAACATCATCATACCACAAATTACTATTTCCATTATCCAGAGCTTGTGTTAAACCACCATTATTGTCAAGGAAAGTGTTAAGATATATATAATTGAATGAGCAGGATATATCCATATAAATAGCCTCTTGCGCATTTTCTTGAAAGAGATTGTAGGTTACATGGGTATTATCAACATCATAAAGATATATTCCTATCTGATTCTTGTACAACGTATTAAGGGTGATATTCAAATTGTCACATGTTTCAAAATATAATCCGTAATTTTCTCCATCAAAGAAATAATTATCTATTATTGATGAATCAAATACGTCTGAAAAAATGATATGTTCATTCGAATTAAACATCAATTCATTACTTTCTATTGTTATATCAAATGATTGCTCCATCACGATTCCTTCAAAACTATTATTTGTAATTACATTATTACGAATGTCCATTAAGGAGGAGAGCATACCATACACACCCCATTTGTTATTATTTGTCTGGCAGTAAGAAATCGTTGTATCAACTGAATTTTCGATGAGAATCGAATGTCCATTGTTATCACAAATAGTGCTATTAATAGAGGAACCTGTTGAGTGATACAACAAGATACCCGTATCAGAATGATTTGAAAAATTACAATCTTCTAACCTTATATCTGTTGAAAATGCGGCAAAGAAACCCACTGAAGCATTTGTAATGGTTTCTTCATAGAGGAAAACATTAGTACAGTTAATAAACATAATTTGTCCAAAAAGAGTATCAACAAATCCAGTATTATAAGCGCTCACAATCCAACCAAGAGGAGCGTTATTTACCCAGTTATTTTCAACACTATAAGAGAGATAATCTGCTTTTGAATCCTCTAGAACAAAATATCCACAATTGTAGCTTCTATTATTGGTTATATTTGAAGAATGAGATAAATGAAGGTTGATTCCTTTCATCACACAATCAGATATAGTATTATTCTCAATTACAGTACTAGGACAATTGTATAAGCTAATACCATTATAGTTGTGTCCCATAATAACATTATCCTCAATAATAGCAGTTCCAGGAGCTACACTAGTTAGAATTATGCCAGTAGTTTTAGCATCAATAAAGCAGTTTTGGATGACAAAATAGACTGTGGTGAATCTTATAGTAATTGCAGTTTCTCCTGTAAAAGAAATATTTAGATTTTCAATCCTATATGGATTGCTTTCAGACCCGTCGCCTTCAAAACCGTACGTAACAAAAGCTCCATTCGACTCTATAAGTATTTGTGAATGAGGAGTTAGATCAGTTAGTGTGGGAGGTGGCGAAACAGTAATTTCCTGAGATACGATTTCATTAACTCCTAATGCTTCGTTATTTATTCCAAGGCTCAAAATCAGAATAAATAATATTAATCCAATGTTTAAATTAAGGATTTTGTTTATTTTTTTCATTTATAACCAAAGAAATGAAGTCAATAGCATCTTTTAAATCTTTTGAGAGTGTTTGAGGAGAAATAGTAAATAGAGAAAAACATTAATCATTATTTTACTTTTATTGACTTTTCGTTTATTTGTTAACCACAAAGAAATTTTAATTCAGGTTCAGAAACTTCTTGATGAGTTATTTTTCCCATTTTTCCCACATAAAAGGAAGATAAGTGGAAAAGTTTTCAAATAACTTATGGTATATATATTAAAGGTTGGTTTGTTAATGAAAAAAAATAACAGTGCTGAAGAAACATTTCAAGAACTTCTCTTCGTTAAAGAATCAACAAAAGTTTATATTCCCATGTCTGATGGTCAAGATATTTTCTGCCAGTATATCTTAGATGACAAAACTAAATCTGATTATATTATCTTCTTTATTCAAGGTTTTGCATCTGGGCATTTTACTTGGAGTGACTTTTGGGATGCCTTACATGAAGAATTCAATATGGTAATCGTGGATCCAAGAGACAAAAAATCGAATGAATTAAAGAAAAAAAGTAAGTGCACAATTCATAGAATAGCACTTGATTTCATAGAAGCTATAAAATTTCTAAAACTTGATGAAAAGAAACTTGTTCTGTTTGGTTCAAGTATAGGGGCAAGTTATGTTGCTTATCTAGTGGGACAAGAGATGATTAAACCAAAAGGATGTTTCTTGACGGGAACTTCAAGAAAACCACGTTCTCCAAGGATGCTAGTACATTTCTTTTTCTTATTACCTGGTTTTGCATTGAATGCGATAGTAAAGCCGATCGCAAGAATTTATATGAGGAATAAATTAGCAGAAGGTTTCCAAAAACAGATTTACAAAGACAGAATTAACCATGTAGATTTTCGAAGATGGAAAACCTGTAAAAGCTTACATGACTGGGATGCGACAGAGGAATTTAGGAAAATGAGTAGTCCTGTTTTCATTATAAGAACACCTGATGATAAATATCATAAAGAGGATGAAGTGAAAATCATTCGAGAATTAATTCCAAATTGTAAGATAATTGATGTGCCAACTTACGATTATTGCCACATTAAACCAGGCGTATATGAGTTCACACAAACAATCAAAAAGACAATTCTTGAAGAGATGTGATAGTAATAAGAATTGATTTACAAGGAAAATTGTTTGTTCTTGCTGAACAGTGTTGGACTGATTCAGAGTAACAAATGAAGCAAGAAGAATAACAATATTCAAAGTAAACAATAGCTTTCTTTTACTCAAGTAAATCAAATTTTGGTTATTTATTTTATCCTATCAACTTTATTGAAAATAACATGATTCAAATTTAAGAGAAAAAAATCATGCGATTCCTAAGAAATTAATTACCACAATTTTGCGACCATTGGTTGTTTTTCACGAGGAACTAAAGTGATAGCATCGTTCTTACATGCAGTTCTACATACTCCACAACCGAAGCAACTAAATTGATTAATCTTTACCTTGTTTTCAGCAAGTGAATAACTAAGAGCACCAAATTGACACTTTGTTATACATTGCTTACATCCTTTACAAGCATATTCATCAATCGCTGCAACAAATTCTGCCTTTAGTAGTGCATGTTTAACCCCAGTATCTCGTCTTACTCTGATAGCAGTACAATAAGGATAATCACAATTACAAATAGCGCCTATATGTGGAGTAAGAAAAGCCCAAATTGTTTGAACATAACCCTTGTTTGCGAATTCATCTATCTTAAATTGTGCTTCCTCAATAGTAAGAGGTTCAACATCTCTAATCCTATCGAACCTGTGCGCTCCAAACAAATCATCAGGGATGTGCATGAAAAGCATGCAAAGAGGGTGTTTTTCTCCAGAATTAGCAAAACGGCACACACAAGGTAAAAGAGAAATTTGACCAGCGATATTTATAGCTAATTTCGCTTCTTCACTTGGTATAACTTGACCGGCATGTTGGTATTTGAAGAAGAGAGAGTATTTTAATCTTTTAAACCAACCAGTATCAATATCGCTCATCATAAGATTCTTTTTGTTTGTTTTTAGGTATATATCATACTTATCCATAAAATGCCCAACAAAATCATTACAAATTCTCTGCGTCTGTGATCATCAATTTTAAGATTCCTAAGATAGTTTCTTGTTTCCAAGTACCATTTTTTTCCTCCACCATGTTGGACACAGTATTCGCACATGAACTATGTTTAGCATTTAGTTTATTAAAAAATTTATTCCTTTAATTTATAATGAAAATAGGAGAAAAGTTCTAGACATCACTTCTCGAGACTTTTGATAAGTTTAGCAAAGTTTTTGGATTTAGAAACTACTTCAATGATACTAAGCATTTGTAGAACATCTGTAACCTCATCCAAGGAAAGATTTTCTACAATTTGAACAAATTCTTCTGATTTTTCACCAAATAGCAAGGATGTGATTTTCTGAGAACTGTCATTCATTAAACTGGTAAATTCTTCTAGATTGACTCTACTTGGTTTAGGAACATTATAGATTAACTCTAAAAGCTGAGTAACACTTTCAATGCAGTTAGGATTTTTATAGAACATTTTTTCAGAATATGAATCAACAAAGAAGAATTTAGCTGTACGTGCAAAGAGCTTTTCTGTCATTGGTTTGTCAATAGATACACGCTTACCTATCGTAACAACAAAATCAGCATCTATTAAGTGCTGAATATATCTGTAGAGTGATTTACCTGAACGCCTATTTTTCTCAACAAATTCCTTAATCTCTTTTTTGCTCTTAACTCCTTTTTTCCTCGCCTCTTTCTCAATGAGCTTCGAGTAATCTTCTTCTATCTCTTTGACAGATTTGTATCCTTCTCTCAATGACATAAAAATAGGAAAGTAAACAGGATTTGCCATAAGTTGTAATTTTTTTTCATTTGAGATTAATATCACGGGTTGTTGTTTGAAATCAGGATCAATCACATCTTGAGTCTTCATAGATAATACCAACTTTTCATCAATTTGCCAATATTAAAGCATTCGCATACGCTGATAAGTGTTCTCGTTTGACAAGAACGTTTATAAATGTTCTAGGAAAGCGTTCTCAATGCTTGAGAAAGCAAGAAGAGAACAGTTAATTGGTGTTATAAATGGAATTTAAAATATACGAAGAATCTAGGTTGAAAGATCTAGGAGAGTTAGTAGAAGGCGTAATAAAGGAATGGGAAATAGACCCATGGTATCCAACAATGGAACAATTAAAAGAAGCCTATTCAAGAGAAGGATTTACTCCAGACACTCGTCATTTCTTATATGATGGTGATAAACTTGTTGCGTTTCTTAGCAGTGCAATGGAAGATGAAGTTGACGGAGTACAATGGGGTTCAATACACATGCCCTTCATAAGAAAAGGATACGAGAAGGCGGAAGAGAAGCTTTATGAAAAAGCCTTTGGATTACTAAAATCCCGAGGCGCAAAAGGTGTATATGCATACTCTTGGCCAGAAAATGGATACATTCCCGAACTATTAGAAAAATGGGGTTTTGAAAAAAAAGACCCTTTTAATAAAAGAGCCATTCTCTCCTCAAGTAAATTCTCTGATCCAGCATTCGAAGAACCAGATTATATTAAGGAACTTAATCTTAAAGATGATGGAGATTTGAGTAAATTCAAGGAAGTCTATCTTAAAGCCAGAACAGATGTAAAAGCAGAAGATTTCGACAGTACTATGAAAACTTTCCGAGAGAGAGACTTAACTATTTCTTGTATCCTAGCTAAAAAAGGAGATGAAGTACTATCCTACGGTTTATTATACAAAGATGATCTACCTGAGAGATCATACATGTCCTCAATACCTATTTTCAATAAGGAACACGGATATGTTCTGAAAGATATAGTAGACTATTTGGCCTATAAAGCATTTAAGGGAGGACATAAGGATATTTATCATCAGCTAATAGATGATGATAAAGAAAAAATGTATAATGAAATGGGAATAGAATTTTCTGCAAATTATAGATATGAACTTAAATTTAAGTAAATCAGGAATATCTTTCTTTTTTTTCTTTTCTTATTTTTTTAGAATTTATTTTCCAAATTCTATCACTAGGTTCCATCTATCTTAGCATATTATTAGATTAAACTTATAAGGTAATTACATCGATTTAGGATTTAAGATGAATTTTGAAGAGGTTGATTATCAAATAATCCAAGGTATAACTTATTTAAAAGGAATTTCTAAAAATAGCAATACTCATCCACTTAATTGAAATAGGTTCTAAGTAAATTTAAGAAAAAAATAAAAATATGGGAAATTGTAAGTTTTTTCCACATATTTGTTAGGATTTACTACTTTGGAGGTCCTTGTGCTTTCATTCTTTCAAGGAATTTCTTGTTTGGTCCAAGCTGTGCTTTTAGGAACCATAGCAGAAATATAATGATTATTATTGCTAAGACCCAAGCTACAGCATAATTTCTGAAGAAAGTACCCACAACCACAGCATCTGCCCAAGATACTGCTGCTGTATCACCATCCACTATCATACCTGTAAAGAATGGTACTACTAAAGTTATTGGGGCAACAATCATAGTATCTACTAAAATACCCCAAATCCAGAACTTTCCTGATTTCTTTGAAAACATAAGTTCCTTTGAAGTCGAATTTCTGAAATCTGCTCTGAAATCATATTGCACCATACTCATCGTTAATGGTCCAATAATAAAGACAAAGAAGAACCACGCAACAATAAATGAGACAACAAATCCAACACCTAAAGTTGCGAAATACCAGCCAGCTGTTAAGGTTCCACCCAAAGCGCCTGCGATTACAGAAACAAATGCTGTCATCAATAATGCAAACCAAAATACTAACCATTCAGCAAAATAAGTATTAGCCATAAACTTACCTTTTACACCGTTTGCGAATATTGATCCACGTCCTTTTGTTTGGAAGTGAAAATAGTCCCATGGCCATTTAAATCCTTTTTTTTCTTGATCAGTCATTTAAATCACTTTAGCGTCTGAAATAATGTTCATTGAAGATATTAGTAATATCAATTTTTGAAATGAACATATTTCATCTAGACGATAGACATGATAATTTGTCACAGTTATAAAAACCTTATCGCACCCATAATTCTCAATTTTCGAGGATGTATTTACATCGTTTTGAAATTATTCTTATTAATCATTCATTGTTTGTTCAACCAAATGAATTAAGAAAGAAGAACTACAGCTCAAGTAACTCTAAGAGCCTTTTTTGGCATTCATAGCTGTGTTTTTCATC
>JAGXNV010000258.1 GCA_019894795.1 Candidatus Heimdallarchaeota archaeon
GAAACACCAGGATGCCCATCAATGTTAGGATAAAGTCTATGAGGAAGAATTAGACCGACTGTGAGTACAGCTGAACCAAGAGTAAGAAGAACATTATACAAAAGTGAAAGAGTATTTTTTTGATCTGTTAATTTTCTATCAATCAAAGAACCAACCTCATCTGTGAAACATAGAGGATTTACTACTAAGAACATTTAAACTTTTCTAGAAAATTGTGTGAGAATAGTGCATTACGATGAGAGAAAAAAAGAAAAGGTAGGCCTAGTTCCATATTACCTTTTCAGCGTAGCATATTCCTGCAAGCCAATGTTCTACTGTACCTTTGAGCAAATGACCTTCAAACGCTCCAGTTCCATGACAGATGAACGTAGCAGTAATGAAGGAACAGTAACAGATTCAAATTTAATTTATTAATGTTTTCCATTAGAGCACATATGGCCCATAATAGTAATGTTGAGACATGCTAAAGCGCAGTTTAAAGTAAGGCAAAAAGGAAAGTTTACTTTCTTTAAAGATCATAATAACACCAAAAACGCATAGTTATATTAGTCTAAGGTGCATTAGTCTTACTCCGTTTTGCATTATAATGAAAAGGAATTCTATTCAGATGCCAATAAGGTCTCTTTTTAGATTGAGCCATATACAAGAAGGTAACCTTAATGCAAGGTAAAAACAATATTCAAGATTTTATTTATTTGGTTTCATATGTTTATTCGAAAACTCTACTACGAAGATGTTTATGATCTAGTTAATTTATTTTTGGACATTTATTCAATCCTAGATTAAAGTATTAATGCAAAATGTTTGATAAAGCAGAAAGGAATGTTATTTTATGTAGAATCAGGATGAAGTTACTTTTTTCTCCTTAGCATTTTAAGAATAAAATAAGTTGTTGAATAAACTAAAATTACAAATAATGAACACCAATAAAACCAACCTTCTGCAAACAAAGGAAAACTATCAAAAGAATCAGACAACAAATCATGATCTGTATCCCACAAAAATGGATCTGTTCCACCTTGGTATTCTTCGAAATTTGACATTTTATCCTTGTCAAAATTTTCTTCTCCATCAAGAATCTCATTCAGGTCTGTGTCTGCAACAAGTGGATTAGTGTTTAAAATTGACAATTCATAATAATCGGGAAGCGTATCCATATCTGAATCAACTACAGAAGGATTAGTTCCAATTAAGTATTCAGAAAGGTTAGATAAAGTGTCACTGTCATCATCAATATCTTCGACATTCCCTGTTTTTTGAGGGTTTCCACCATTCGACATCCAAAAAATTCTGAATCCACTCTTAAAATCTGAAGGAAAATTGAGTACATATAATAGAGTTGAATTGGAGACTTTATCATCGCTTAGGATTAGTATTTCGAAATGATTATCAGAATCTATGTCATTTATATAAGGAGGAGAATTATCAGTTGTAAACCAACCATTGAGCTGAAAACTCCATATTGTTTTACCATTGCTTCCCTTTAAAGCATATAAGTGATCATCGCAGGAACGAACTAGAACATCTAGTTTATTATCATTATCTATATCTAGAATCGTTGCAGATTGTATAATCTTAGCAGGCATGTTTATAGACCAAATTGATTTCTTTGTTTTTCCATCAATTAATAACAGCTCTCTGTTTTCGTTACTAAGTACAATATCCAAAGTTCCATCAGCGTTAACATCACCCAGAGCTGGTGACATAGTGAACTCAGAAGGCAATCTTGGTTTATACGACCATTTCTCTGAACCATCCCGTCCATCAAAAACATGTAAATACCTATCTCCAGAACTAAGTAAAATATCTAATTGTCCGTCATTATCAACGTCGCCTAGGACAGGAGAATCATGGTTCCACCATTCAGTTTTAGTTTTCCACAAGAGTGTACCATCTCTACCATTTAAAGCAATTATTGAATTATCATTCGAAGCAGCTATGATATCCTTAAAACCATCCTTATTGATATCACCAACTGATGGTGATGATAGAAATTGTGTTGTTGATGATTCTGCAAATTCACTATTGTTTGAGCTCCAGAAAAAACTTCCATTATCTGCATTATATGATTGGATTTGATCCATCTCTTGGACACATACAAAAACCTCAAAAATCCCATCATTTTCTACATCAGCGAGAACTGGAAAATCACGAATAGTACCTATTGAATGATTCGACCAAGATATTGACCCATCTTCCAAATTTAAAGAACTTAGCCCTCGGTTATTATATGTATCTCCACTTGCCAAGAATATTTCCAATTTTCCATCATTGTCAATATCAGCTATTGGAGCAGAAAAGAATGAAGAATAAGTCTAATATGACCATAGAATTGAACTATTCATTAAATCAATAGCGAATATTATCGAAAATGGGTCCACAAATTTTTGCATGGAAATTACTGCGTTAGTCCGATTATCTCCATTTATGTCACCAACATATATTATTTCTCTACCAATCCAATCAAACCAATCTGAAAGATTCATAAGATTGGAGATATTGTGTTGCAAAAGTATGTTAGGGGGTTCCTCACTTGGAAGTGATAAGTTTACAGTATTGATTGATTTATAGATTGCAGTAAACGAGAAGGTAAAAAGCAAAATTATAATTATAAAAGATAGAAACCTAACGATATTGTGGGACCATCTGTGATGTTTCCACTTCCAATTGTACCATTTAAGATTTCCTTTATGCATTGTAAAAGATTCAACAAATGATACTTGAAATTTCTTGAAGAATTGTAGGATTTTCATATTTTTTACAACATCCGTAATATTCTAATTCGTACTTATCAATAATTGTGTTGGACTAACATCCTTTACTAAGCTTTAATATATATAACATTAATTGAGAAAGAAAAAAATAATAATATCTATGCAATAAAAAACTTGTATGTGAATTGTTTTGTTTATAACAAAGATTCTACAACAATACTGATTGATGCAGGTACATCTGCAAAAGTTGTAAAGAAATAATTAGATATTTTAGATATTGATAAGGATACAATCAGTCATATCTTCTTAACTCACAATGATATGGATCATGTAGGAGCACTATCATTGTTTCCCAAAGCTGAGATATATCTTGGTGAAGAATCAAAAATTAAAGATACCTATAGATACAAGTTTCTCAAAGATAATGAAATAATTGAAGTAGGAACAATTAAAGTACAAGTGATTAATGCTCCAGGACATAGAGTGGGGCACGTAAATTATCTTATTAGCGATAAATTTCTTTTTACAGGAGATGCTATCATATTGAGAGAAGGAAAAGTACAACCTTTTTACAAACTAATAAGCTCGAACTTTGACAATCAGCTGAAATCTATTAGAAAAATTGCTAAGTTAAAAAATATCGAAGGACTCTTCACTGCACATGGAGGATATACAACAGAGTTTGATGAAGCAATAAAAGAATGGAAATAGAACAAGCTAGTGACAATAAAAACTGACTTTTGTTCTTTAAAAGAAAAGAGTATTTTCCATTTTATCAAACTGGTGGTGATAGAAGTGGATAAGGGTCTCTATGAGTATATGGA
>JAGXNV010000259.1 GCA_019894795.1 Candidatus Heimdallarchaeota archaeon
TATAAGCTCTCTCTCCTTTTGGTTGCCACCAAATGAAGAACCCTCCAGTGGGGTTGGTGAACTCACCTTCCGGAAAAGTTTCTATTAATGCATTGTAGGCAGTATCTTTTCGTTCTTTATACTTATTAATTATGATAGGAAGCTGTTCATCTATGTACTTATCATAATAAATTTCAGCTACTCTTTGTGTTAAGGTAGGTGTACATAAATCTAAATAGCCTTTTGATTTCTCAGCTTCAGCTAACAGAAAATCTGGCATAATAGAATATCCTATTCGTAGAGGAGCTGCTTCTTTGGATGTCGAAGAAGTATAAATGACACGAGAGTTGTCCTTATCCAAAGTTTTCATTGTTGGTATCCTTTGTTCAAATTGCATTTCTTTGTAAGCTGAATCACAAATAACAATGATATCGTGTTCTTCTGCAATATTGAATAACTGCTGTCTTCTTTTGAAAGATAATGTTGTTCCTTTCGGATTGTCACTATCTTCTACAACATAAAGAATCTTGACTTTCTTTCCGAATTCCTTCTCAGCTTTTACAATTGTGTCCTCTACATATTCGGGAATCAGCCCTTCATTATCTGTTGGTGCAGTAACAACATGACCTCCCACTTTAACAACCGTAGTAATGAAACCCAGATAAGCTGGTGAGGGAGTAACAACAATGTCTCCTGGATTTATCAGAATGTCTAGAGCTATATAGATTGCTTGTTGTGATCCTGTTGTTATCAGAACTTTCTCCCATTCTTCTTCTCCACTTATAATACCCGCACCATCTCTTCGGTGAATCCTTTCAGCTAATACTTTACGAAGTCCGGGATGTCCAGCTGTTTGGCCATATTGAAATTCATTAATTACATTTTGTTCATCAGCATCATAGTAATCTGCCAATTCTCTTAATATTTCCGGAAAGATCTTTGTTGGAAGATTCCCAGGTAAACCACCTGCTAAATAATATTTAGTTTTATTTTTAAGAAGTCGCCTTATCTCACTTTCCGGAATTTTTTTTGTCCAATTTGCTAGATTATTTCTCATACCTTCCATTTTATACACCTATAACATTTCGAGAGCTTGAACTGTGTTTTTATCTTATAATATATCTAAAAGATTTTCCCTTCCTCTCTAAAAGAAAGAATCATTTTTGGATTTACTATTCGTAAAGCCAATCTGCATCAATTTTCTTGTAGGATGACATTTCATCTTCTGTAAAATAAATTGAGTATTCTGTTTTTGCATTTTCAGGGGAATCACCCGCATGGATGATATTTCTCCCAATTTCTAATGCATAATCACCTCTTATTGACCCCGGTTCTGCTTCTAATGGATTTGTAGAACCTAC
Organism: Candidatus Heimdallarchaeota archaeon; assembly: GCA_019894795.1. GTDB lineage: Archaea > Asgardarchaeota > Heimdallarchaeia > Heimdallarchaeales > Heimdallarchaeaceae > UBA460. The sequence goes on from JAGXNV010000259.1 coordinate 1,341, forward strand.
AAGTTTTCTTGTGATTTTTACAACATTTTTACCTTCTACAACCATCGCAACAACGGGATCACAAGTGATGTATTCAACTAATCCATTATAGAATGGTTTATCCTTGTGTATTTCATAATGTTTCTCAGCTTGGACCATAGAAACTTTGAACATTTTCATTGCTATAATTTTTAAACCAACTTTTTCTATGCGTTTGATAACTTCACCAATTAACCCTCTTTGAACGCCATCGGGCTTAACCATAATAAATTCTCGTTCCAATATTTTCACCATAAATTGATAGTTAAAATTTTGAAGTGAGAATAAAAATTAATTGATTGGAACATGTCTTTTGAGGTATTAAAAAGTTCTAAAAACAAACAAATAAATTAAAAAGAGTAGTATAGGGAAGAGAAATTACATAATTTTCCTTTCGTATCTCTCTGTCCACTTAAGTTTTTTAGGATCACGCTTTAGAACTAGTTGAGATTTTTTACATTTATTTGAACAAAAGGTTAACACTGTTCCAGTTTTTTGAACAAAAAGTAACCCAGTTCCGTGTTCAACCTCAGTTCCGCAGTACGAACATTTTCTTGTTTTTGGCATTGTATCATTACCTCTTACGTATTTTCTTTGCTTCTCTTTCGGTTTCTCGTAACATGACGACATCACCTTTACGAACGGGGCCTTTAAGATTGCGTGTCAGAATTCTGTTCTTGTCTCGTCCTTCTAAAACCTTGACTCTAGCTTGGATAACTTCGCCAACACTGCCCGTTCTATCAAGAACTTGAATCACTTCAGCAGGGGTAGCATCATAGTCACTTTTGGAGCTCATTTCTTTCACCTAGCTTACTTCTTGAGTTCAGCTAATTTGCTGTTTAAACCTTTAAGAGATTGTTTAGATTCACCAGCATCAACAATAGCAATTGCAGCTGATCCAACTTTAAGTCCGGCTGCTTTTCCAAGTTCGTCCTTTGTTGGAACGAAAGTATAACTTATTTTGTTCTCTTCGCTCAAAAGTGGTAAATGCATAACAATTTCAGGAGGATTTACGTCCTCAGCAATATAGACTAGAAAAGCTGTTTTTCTTTCAATTGCTTTGGTTACTTCATTAGTACCTTTGCGAATTTTACCAGTTTTTGCAGAAGATTCTAAAATTTTCAAAGACTCTTTAACTATTTCTTCAGGAATGTCGAATTTCTTAAACATATTTTTCACCTCGGGCACCATAAACGTGCCTTCATTAGGTATAAAACAAAAATCTGATAGAATTTAAAAGAATTAGCTTTGAGTAGATATTTTTACTTAATCCTTGTACATGGTGTTTCCTTGTCTTGGAGAACATCTAACACTCTTGAACCTTCTAATCCATTAACAATAATTACCTCATCTGCTGAATCCAGTAGTGATAGAATACTCTCTATTTTTCCCTTCATTGATCCTGTCACATCTATTGAATCTTTTGAGAAATTTGTGTTAACATCCAATGTTTCCAAATCTTTTCGAGAAGCATGTTCAAGATGCTTCTGGTTAGTTGTACCTACTTCCCCAATCATTAATCCGTCAACATCAGTTACAAAAATTACTCGTTTTACATTAAAATTACGTGAAAGAATCTCAATTAAAGCATCTCCGCTTATAATATCAAACCCACGATTTTTTGCGAAAATAATGTCTCCTGATAATACAGGAACTAAATCAAGTTGTAAAGCTTTCTGAATTGGATCGAAGAAATGAGCATACTGATCTTTTTCTTCTGTTAAGTAAGTTAGTGAGCTAGTTTGAAAGTAAATTGCATCAATCTTTACACTGATTAATTCATTTACTACAATAGCACTCAATTCATGCATGTCCTTTCTAATCAGCATCAATCCTTGAATTTGAGACTTATCACTATAACCTGATGTGATATTGTGTTCTTTTGCCATTATGTGACCGTAAGACCCTGCTCCATGAACGATTATACATTTCCCACCCCATCTCCCAATTTGATTACAAATATTCTTCAGTTCGGTAAATCTTCTCTTCTTATATTCTGTTTTATCTGTTATCACAGATCCACCTAGTTTGATGATGTCAATACTGTCACAGTTCATTTCGAACACCTTCTTTAGATAAGCTTGATAGGAACGATTGGAAACCGTTATCTTCTAATTCCTTTATTGCTCTATTTGCTTTTTGGTAATCTTCAAATAAACTG
>JAGXNV010000260.1 GCA_019894795.1 Candidatus Heimdallarchaeota archaeon
ATCCTCTTGAGTTCTTTTACCATCAAGGTAAATCCACATAAGCCTTCTTATATCTGTCGTGAATATTTTTTCTAAATTATTAGAAATAGAATCATAATTAGATACAATAAGAATGCCTTTGATAATTGAGATCTCTTTTTCAATTTGCATTAATTTCTTATTTATTTCCTCTTCAAATGGCAAGAAAATCACCCAATATTTCCTATTCCAATTATAACAAAACCTATTTCATTCCAGAAATCAATACGTATTACCATTGTCCAAGTCAGAACTCCGAATACTGAGATTATTATAGAACTGATTATTAGAATATTTAGAACCGTTTTTCTACTTATTAGAGGGCGATTTTCAGATTTTTGTTTTCTATAATATGGTATAACATACTTAGGGACTAAAAAAGCTAGAATAGCCACAAAAACTAGAATAGGTAGCACTATAGATATCGTAGAAATAACAGTAGGATTAGGACAGCTTTGAGCTCTGTTTAAAGGATATAGGTCTTTAGAATTAGTACCTCCTCCAATTTCATATTTACAATCTGTTCCAAGATCTGACCAATAATTTCCTTTTCTTGTTTCAGTATCATACCATTCATTACCTTTTCCGTAATCCCTAGCTTGTTTATATGGTACATACTCCAAATTATTGTGTACGAATCTGTTGTGATGAAATAGATTATCAGAACCACTAGTTTCGATTCCAGGCGCTTTATTTTCTTGAAAAAGATTGTAACTAACAAGACAAAAGCAGGATGTAAACAAATTCATACCAACATAATTGTTATTGGAAAAAGTGTTATTCATCAGAGTAGAACCAGAAGTATTAGTAAGGGTGATTCCAACTTCATTATAAGAACAGACATTAAATTTGATTGTAGCTGTTCCTTCAGCAATATTTTTTAGCCAAATACCAGCATATTCTGCATCCACATAACAATTTCGAATAACGAAATATTTAGTTGTACCTTCAACTTTAATTCCTCTATCACTTGTTGTTGTAATATTGTACATTTCAATAATATAAGGATCTTCAGCTGTTCCTGATCCATTGAAACCATAACTTATGAAATCTCCATCAGAATTTATCTCAATAGGCGCACTAGGTACTAAATCAAAGGAAGAAGATTTTTTTAAACTAAAACTCAAATCAATTAATCCCGGAATATTTTCTTTTTGTTTTAAGGTAACTTCTGACCCATGTACATTAGGAAGAAGAACGATTCCAAGCATTACTAATCCAATAACAAATATTTTTGAGTTTAGCAGGTTTTTAGTCATAATAATCACTCTATCGTGAATCAGCAGTACCAGCACTTTTATTGTAATAAAGATTCCTATTTTTCTTCTACTGTCTATATAAACTTTGCAAAAAATTTTTAATGTACTTGCACGCACTTTCATTTTAGTGCACAAAAATGAACCTAATGAAAAAAATAAAAGTACCAAAATTTTTAACTTTAATTGAGTTATTTCTTATAACTACGATACTTTTCTTTGCTTTCAATATTACTAACGTACAAGCTGCAAACCACAATAAGAATGACGAATTAATGAGTCTGGATTATACAATACATGATCCTATTGAAATTATCAATAACGGCAACTTTAGTGACTACGGTTTTCCAGGTGATGGTCAACCTGGTACTCCCTATATTATAGAAGATTACAATATTACAACTACTGTACTTAGCGAAGCTGGTATATTAGTAAAGGATACTTCTGTTTTCTTTGAAATTCGTAACTGTTTCATATATACACGCTCAGCTGGGATAGAACTAGATAATGTATTTGACGGAACAGCTAAAATCATCAATAATACCTGTAGAGCATATGGAGGAGCCAGCATCTTCGTAAATGGCGCACCTAATACACAGATAATCAACAATACTTGTTATCTCTCCTCTACCGGAATTTCTGTTGCAGGATCTGCTAGCGTTGATATCTATGGCAACAATTGTTCTCGTAATGGTGATGGAATACAACTAACTGGTTCTTCTTCAGCTTATATTACTAACAATACCTGCATTGGTAATGGAGCTGGTGAATATGATGATGGAATATATCTTTCAAGTTCACACTCATCAATAATAGAAAATAATACTTGTGAAGAATTCGGAAGAGCAGGAATATACGTCCATTATTCTGATTCATTAACTATCATCAACAATACTCTTACCAATAATAAAGATGGAATATATGCTCCTACAAGTGATAGTGAATTTACTTCTAACAAATTCTTCTACAATGAAAATGGCCTTTTATTCTTCGGACTAAACACAGTTGTTCAAGATAATCTCTGTATAGGTAATTTCAGAGGTATCTATGCATCCGGAAGCACTTTTACTCCCGTAATTAACAATACCTGCTACAACAATTCTATTGGAATACATGTGGGTGGTGGTCAATATGGAACTTTTCAAGATAATATCTGTAACGGAAACTTAGAATATGGAATCTTGATAGAAAACTCCCTTCCTCCTTCTATAATTGGTAACACCTGTAATGATAATGGGAAGACTGGGATACACATAGAAAACATTAGCGGAGCTTCTGGTGGAGGTACAATTGCTGATAACATCTGTAGTAATAATGGCTATCTTGGCTTAGCAGTCCATCGCAGTGAAAGATCAGACATTACCAACAACATTTGTACTAATGATGGAATTGGCATCTTTGATGTAAGTGTTGAAGATTATTTATCATATACCGTTGAGAACAATATAGTTAATGGGGAAACCTTTGGTTATATTACAAATCTCAATAACTCAATCATCTTTGCATCTTCGTATAAACAGTTTATGGTAGTTAATTGCCATAACCTTACAATAGCAAATCATACAATGGAAGATGTTGGATTGGGTATCCAAGTTGCTTATTGTTATAATACTACCTTAGCAAATAATACCTTTATGAATACAGATGGTTATGGTCTTTATCTTACTGCTTCTCTTAATATAACCTTAATCCAAAATGTGTTTAATGATGTCTATTGTGGTGCATATATCGAATTCTCGTACAACACTACAGTTCATATGAATTGGGTTTCAAATGCGTTTAATGGTTTTGATATTTATCGATCTGCAAACGTGACCTTGACCAACAACATACTTCAAAACTCAGGTATTTTCATGTACGAAGAGAACAAAGAAGCATATCTTACATATACTGTGGAAAATAATTTTGTAAATGGAAATCCTTTGGGATATATCAAAAGCATGTCATTTTCCACGATTACAGGAGTTGTATACGGCCAACTTATTCTTGTTGATTGTGCTGATACCACACTTAGCAGTTTGAATATCTACAATACATACATTGGTTTACTTCTTCTTTACTGTGATGACTTAACTATCATTGACAGTGACTTTAGCAACAATTACTATGGAATATACCTTTCACGAACCTCTAATTGTCTAATTACTGAGAATGAGATTAATTACAACTCAATAAATGGCATATACTCAGTCCGTTCCAACAATCTCTTTACTTACAACAATTTAC
>JAGXNV010000261.1 GCA_019894795.1 Candidatus Heimdallarchaeota archaeon
GGATCATCCTGCTAGAGAATGGTCTGACGTATATAGAGTTACAAATCCTAAACATGGCACTCTTCCTGATCAAAATCACGTGAAACTTGTTCAACAAGTTCATGAAGATGGTTATGATACAGGTAGCAAAGGTTGGAGATATAAATGGTCCCCAGAAAAAAGTGCCAGATTAGTACTACGTGCACAAGGAACATCTGTAAGTGCAAGAACCTTAGTTGATTTGCCTGTTCCTTCAAAATACTTCAGCATATCAAGATGCTTTAGACCTGATGCTGTAGATGTTACACATTTATCTGAATTCAATCAAGTAGAAGGTATTGTTGCCGATCCATCAATAACTTTTAGAGATTTGTTAGGTATTTTGGAAACATTTGCTCTGGACATTGCAGAAACTGATAAATTTGTATTCAAGCCTGATTATTATCCATTCACTGAACCTTCAGTTGAACTGAGTGTGATTGATCCTAATTTAGGAAGTGTTGAATTTGGTGGAGCAGGAATTTTTCGACCAGAAGTTACAAGACCTTTCAAAATTGATGTTCCTGTTATAGCTTGGGGGCTAGGTATTGATAGACTATTTATGGTGAAATATGGGATTGCTGACATAAGAGAATTGTTCAGTCAGAAATTGGAGTGGTTGCGCTCAGCGAAGATGTCTTAAGGTGATATTATGGTTTCAATAAAAACAAGTTATACAAAAATGCAAGAATTACTTGGTATGGATGTTTCAATAGACGAATTAGGCAATCTTCTTGCATACGCAAAATCAGAGATAGATGATTACGTAGAAGCAGAAGACATGCTAGTTATAGATATTAAAACAAGTAATAGACCTGATTTATGGAGCGCAGAAGGTATGGTTAGAGAGATTAAGGGAATATTAGAGAAAGAAGCTGGTATTCCAACTTATGAAGTCAAGAAAAGTGACTATAAGGTCATAGTTGATCCAAAACTTGTATCCTCTCGTCCATACATCGCATGTGCTATTGTAAAAAACCTTAAATTAACAGATTATTCGATAAAACAATTTATGCAACATTCTGAAAAAATAGATAACTCCTATGGAAGAAAAAGAAATAGATCATCAATTGGTATGTATAATCTTTCGATGATACAATCTCCTGTAGAATACAAAGTAATCGATAAGAAACATAAATTCATTCCATTGGGATATGAAGAAGAAATGGATTTACCTACAATTCTAGATAAGCATGAGAAAGGTCTTGAATTTGGTGATATTGTTAAGGGTTATGGACTCTATCCAATTTTACTTTCTGCTAACGGTACTACGCTCTCTCTACCTCCTGTTATTAACAGCAATGATGTTGGGAGAGTAACCGAGGAAACTAAGGAATTATTGATAGAGGTAACAGGAACAAATTATGAAACAGTAAATGTAGTTCTTAATATTCTATGTCAAACAATGATCGATTATGGTGCTTTTATCTATAGTGTAGAAATAGTTTATCCTCCTGAAATTCATGAAAAGAACGTCATGACACCTATAATAGAACATGAAATGATTTCAGTTGATTTGAATCAGATTAACAAGTATTTGGGTGTTAATTTAACTCCTAAACAAGGAATAAGAGAACTACGAAAAAGAAGGTTTGAATGTGAAACTACGGAGAAATCCAACCTTCTAGTCTCTATCCCGCCTTATAGAAAGGATATACTTCATTGGGTTGATATTGCAGAAGAGATTGCCATAGCTCTTGACTATAATAAGATCGATGCTACAAAATGGAAGGTTATAACTGAAGGAGGACTCTTACCAGAAACCGAAAGTGAAAATATTGTTCGCAACATTCTTGTTGGTTCTGGAGGAATTGAGGTTCTCACGAATACTCTTACAGGACCTGAAATACTGACCAAGAATGTTAACCTCGCGAAGTTGGATTTAGTAGAGCTTCAAAATCCTGTTAGTTTAACATATAGTGTATTAAGAAATCAACTTTTCCCAATTCTGATAAGCGTTCTTTCAAGGAATACTCATGAAACTTATCCACAATTAATTTTCGAAGTCGGAGAAGTAGTGAAAATTCTTGATAAGAAAGTGGCCACGCAATCTAATGCTGCATTTGCCTTTGCTGGAGCAGAAGCCAGTTTTGAAGAATGTCACAAGAGATTACATATGTTGCTTGATTTGCTGAACGCAGAATACAAAATCGAATCAATTTCTCACCCATCATTTACTGAAGGAAGAAGTGGTAAAATTGTAATTGATGGAAAAGAGTGTGGAATTATTGGTGAGATACATCCCAGTGTCTTAGAGATAAATCAAATATGGGTTCCCATTGTAGTGTTCGAAATCGAATTGCCTTTCATCCCAGCTTTAAGTTGTGAAATGAAATTTACATATTAATTGGAAGGTTCTTCATCTTCTTCTTTTTTCTCTCCCTTATCTAGAAGAACTATTCTATCCCAGATTTTATCCATAATTTTGTTTACTGCTCTCCCGCTTTCAGATGTTTCAATTATCGGGATTTTTGCTTTAGTAGCTTCTTCAACTAAGTATGTTTGAATATTTCGGATTTCTGTGAGAGCAGTCATATAACGATCTGCTTTTCTCAATTCAACTTGTGTTCCTCTTGCTAAAATTCTTCTTTTATGTTCCTCTTCATCCTCTAAATATAACAAGATCATCTTTACATGTGGTTCAGTCAGAACTGAAGGATTCAAGATGTTAGGTGCTAAGTGAACACCTTCAATAATTGAGTTTTCTCTAGAATAAAGAGCAGTTTGAATTGCTGATTCTACACCAACAATTATGTGACGGCATTGTTCCTCATATCCTACAATAGATTGCCGTAGAATTGGGTTCAATTTAGGTTTTAGAAATTTATACGCTTCATAACTACTTGAATGTAATTCTGGAATTAGTTTGGACGATATTGTCTGTCGAAGAATTTGTCTTATCATATCTGTTCCAATAATATTTGTTATTTCTAGTCTTTGGGAAATTTGAGATGCTATTGTGCTTTTTCCAATACCTGGGACACCCGCTAGTAGTATTATAATCGGTTTATATGTCTCTTCACCCTCATATACTTCATATCTTTCTGCAAGTTGTGGATTAACGCTCTCAATTTCGTTTTTTATTATTTGAACGAGTTTTTCTTTGCTTATAGGTTCTGATGCAGCAATTACTACTTGTTCTACTTTACTAGCAATTTCGAAAACAAGATTGGAATCCATCCCTATAGAGTACAAAGAAGTTGATAATATCCCTTTTGAGAAATATTCATATCTGTCTTTCTTTGACCTAATTTTGAGAAAATTATCTGCTTGAACAGAATCCATGAGAATCTAAAATATAACTCACATACAAAAATATAACTCTTTCTTAGAAATAATAGTTATTAAGATAAGATACTATTTTGTTCTACTTTCTTCATCCGGTGCTTTTAAATAGGAATTTGGGTAGTGTTTTTTAAGTTAAATTGAGAACATTGGAAGATTTATTTATGGAATCAGAGTCGCATATATTT
>JAGXNV010000262.1 GCA_019894795.1 Candidatus Heimdallarchaeota archaeon
ACATTATTCTAAAGGTGGAATAATCCTTGGAGAACCTGAGCGATTAAAATCATCTCTTACTCCCTTGATTGTATTAACAATAGATTCAGTAGCATCAGGATCTTCATCCATATTCTCTTCTATCTCTGTTCCATCTCTTCAAAAAATGAGTCTCAAATATAATTGTAGTATTATTGACACCTCTCATTATGAAGTTATTATTCTTAAAGGTGGAAGTAAAACTTGCAGAGTTAACTCCATCCAATCTACTCTCAAACAATTCGATGAGAAATTCTTCAATGAAGCTTTCGATCTTATCACAGAGTTTCAAAGAGATAAAAGAATCGAATTCGAAAAACCTTCTTTAGAAATTCTATATGAGATTTTCCCAAATTTCAAGAACATCATTTCACTTGAGAATAATGTTTCTAATGAAGATGAGACTTCATCTGAGCTAGGTTTAGAATCTGAGATGGATAAACAACTAGAAATCAATCAAGTAGCTGAAATAATTGATGTTGAAACTCACCCTCTCAGTCTTGAGGAAAAAGAAGAAACAATCGAGACTGAAACTGAAATAGAAGCTGAAACTGAAACTATGGAAGAAACAGAAGAAGAGGAAGAAAGAGTAGTTAATCCTAATGCAGAAACAGATAGAAAAATGTTAAAAGAAGTTCTTCTATGTGAACTTGATTACTCTTTAGAAAACTTTCTTTCAGCTTCTAAGAACCTTTACAAGAAGGCAATAGAAAACATTTTACAGAAAAGTTATGGGATAAAAGTAGATAAATTTCTTAAACTTGTTCTGTATTTCTGTGATAAACAAGAAATTCCATTCTTCTTTCCTTCACATTCCTATTTGTTGAAAATTATAGAGTTTATCGATGTCGAATTACCTTCTTCATCAGATATTGAGAATTACGTTGAAAGACTAACAGAAGATTATGTGACAGTTAGAATACCTGAAGAATTAAAAGAACATCTTGAACAATTTCTAGATAAGAAATATGCCAATGAATCTACTAACTTAGCTAAGGTTTCATCTGCTGATGAGACTAAAATGGCTTCAATACCTGCCCCTCCTGCAAAAGAGGAAAATAATTCAGTTCTAAATGGAGTGGAGTAAATGTTAGAAGAGATGTTTTTCCTAAATATAATTGAGTTCTATCTTAAATTCTGGTTGATATCACTTTTCTTAAGATGGTTGATGTCATTCTTCCCAGGAAAAATTTCTGAAATCGTCAGGTTTATAGGAAATATGTTCCGTTTTCCAGTGAAGAAGCTGTTCTACTGGATCTATGGTGTACATGTTTTAGAAACGGATTATGAAAAATCTGTTTTCATTACAGAAGAAGTAAGAGATTTTGATTGTAGAATAACGTCTAATATCGCTGCCCCTCTGCTTGTTTTAACTTATCTAGGAGCAATTATCCTCTATTGGGCTAACTACCTCTACTATGGAGAATATTTGTGGATAAGTATTATTCTCTACGTACTTGGATTTACAATAGTATTAATGTCAGCTCCTGATCTAAACGAAACTGAAGAGTTACTACAAGTTAGTGTTGTTTCCATTTTCAAGTGGGTTGGAAAAATAGCTTTGTTGTCAATCCCAGCTTATCTTCTCATACATTTCTTCGTTGGTAACGAGTCACTTGCTCAAGCAGTTTTTGTTCTTACCATGTTCATTCCAGTTTATAGATTAAGGCATGAAGAGACCTCAGAGACATTCATCAAATCTAAGAAAGCAAAAGTTCTAGAGGTTGATCCTTTTGGAGAATAATCCTGATATAAACGACATAGTAGATTCCTTACTTCAAGATGTAGAATCAGTTTTATCTAAACTGGAGAGCAGCTTTTCTGAACCAATTAGTGAAGTAAAAAAAGAAGTAGAGAAACAACAGCAAACATTAGAAAACATTGTAGACAAGATACCTTTTCCAAGTGTTAGATATTCAACACCTGATACGATCATGATCTCACATCTTACAAGTCAGGGTGGGAAGGACATAGATTCCAGTAAAACTACAATTATTGAACAAAAAATCGATGAAAAACAAGAAGAAACTAATCACGATTTATCTACTGAACCCCCTAGGGTTTACAAAGAGATTCAGATTCCAGTTATTGAGCAAAGGATTGTAGATAAACTATCAAAAACTCATTCTGAAGAGAGTTTATCTGAAAGCGAATCCATCGTATCAGAAAGCGTGGAAAAACAAGAAGAAACACTTGAAAACATCGCTCTTGAAAATGACTTAGAAGTACAGTTTATAGATGTTCCAAGAAGTGTAAGATTATTACATTTCTATGGTCCTCCAAGCTCTGGAAAAACTACTTTTGCAATACAATCAGCAATAGAAATATATCCAAGAAATACCTATTACATGATTACAAGTCATTCAACATCTACAATTAAGAGAATCAAACAAATGATAAGCGATGATAGATGGTTTGAATACAAGGATATCAAGAAACATATATTTCCTGTAGCTACACAGAATTTGGAGGGATTACTCACTGAAATCGAAAAAATGAAGAAACTTGAACCTGAAAATGTAGGATTAATAATCATAGATCATCTAACAGATCACATCAGGGGAGAAATTTACAAAGAAGAACAAAGAGTTATTCTGAGGGAGATTCTAGAACAGCTTTATTTGCTTGCTGATGAGAAGAACTGTAAAGTACTTATTTTGAACGGTTACTCCTACAATAATGTAGCACCAGCTGGAGATATTATTGAATCTTATTGCGATATGACTTTAACAGCTGAATTGGATCAGAAAAGTGTTAATTTCATTACAGAAGACGAGGAAATTAAAGTCTGTTTTGATAACTCTGGGATTAAGAATTTACATGTCAACATATATTTTTCTTAATATTATTGCATCCTTACTCAAAGTATTCTCCTCCTTTTTAAATCAATTATCTGATATATAGTTGAAAGACATGCTTACAATCACTGAATCAGTTCTCGTAAGAGAGCTTGCTCTTAAATGGTCGAAAGTTGGACTACAAGTTGTTAAAGAACTCGTAGTACCTATTATCGACAATATTTACTATGACAATTATCTTGAGGGGAGAGATTCCATACGTATAGATCTTGCGGCTTATGACCCTCATAATGACAAAATTATTTTTGTTGAAGCTGAGAACGGTCTCTATCTCCCTCATCCACAGATTTACTTGCCCTTCTGCAATGAATTGTATGTTTTATGCCCCGAAGATTTGTCTTCTTTTAGAAACGAGCAGATGGAGTGGAGCAGAGATGAGGGTATAGGCATAATTGAGATGACAGAGGATGGAGAGATTACTACATCACTAAGTGCTTCTTCTAGGAAAATCTATCCTTCAGTAGAAGCGTATGTGAAAGCTAGACTCTTCAAAAAGATAGAGAAGGAGAGAAAGAAAAAATGATGAAACTAGCTACTAAAAAGAAAAAACATAGATTCCTTGGATCAAAGAAATCCATCTATTTCTTACGAGATGAAAACGAGGTCATACTA
>JAGXNV010000263.1 GCA_019894795.1 Candidatus Heimdallarchaeota archaeon
ATGTTTCACTGCTGAATGACACTATAAAAGATGCACCGATTAGCATCGCAATTATCCATCCAAATCTGATCCTATATTGTACCTTCATACTATCTAAAATATAACGATTCATTATATATAAATTTATTCAAATGAATGGAAGATTAAACAGCATTTGTATTATAAACATATTAGTTCGTTTTATTAAATATAAGTCTTTTCTATATTAAACCAAATAGTTTACCGAGCATTAATAAGTAGAAAATCTAGGTATGCTACTTCAAAGAGAGGTTAAAAAAATGAAAAATAAGAAACAAACAATTTTAGGGATAATCTTGTGTGTTGTGTTCTCTTTAGCAGCTATTCAGCATACTCAAGCTGCAGTAAAGATTTTTGAAGAAACATATGTAACTGATGATCGAAAGTTTACAACGAAAAATGGTCAAGAAATCAACATGTGGACTGATAGTAAAACTGAATGGAATGAGAAGATATATTCAACAAAAAAACTAGTTGGAATACTCCATTTAGCTGATGAAGACAAAACAGAATAATATTTCATAAATCATGATAATTACGAAAAATGGGAATATAATTAGCATTCCAATATACTCTTCATTCGTCTTTTGTCATAAACCCTTATTGCTATTGTATGAGTTTCCTAAAGGCATTTCTTCGAAATTTATCTTTAAGGAGTAAAATGGAAACAAAGAAATTAGTTACAGGTAGAAGTATAACTAATAATATACTTAATCCCACCTTTATCTGAACAGAAGCATATAAATCGATTTGATAAACCATCGTAGGCATTTGAAGAAAAATAAAGAGTGTACCAAGAACAATGCTTGCAACGAATGGGTAGAATTGTAAAAAAAGTGATTGCTTGAGAAACTGTCTTCGAATTTCTTTTGTTTGCATCCCACGAGCATTAAAACTTGCAAATGTTGGTTTCAAGGATTTGATGAATTGGAGATAATTCATCACTATAATGAGCAAGGAAAGAAGGAGGAAAACATATTGATAGATTAAGAAGACTGAATTATAATCTAAAACTGGATAGTCTTTTTCTATTTGGTAATTTGGTCCAATAATTCTTTCTATGGCTTTTACACCTTGATCAACAGTTATGTTTTCTTTGAAATCAACTAGTATTTGATTTACAATAGTAATATTCTCGAATTCATAATGGTAGGAGGCAGCAACGAATGGTTTACCTTCTAAGGGTTTAACCAACGGGAAATATTGTGAGACTATGAGTGGTTGATTGATAACTATATTAGTAACATTATGTCCAAACTTTGTGGGAAACAAATCACCATCTTCGAAGTTAAATTCGGCAGCCAAATCCTCAGAAATATATGTTGAACTCGTATCTATGGTAAACGGATCAATAATCTGAAAAACCTCAGGACGATACTCATATAACATGGTCAAATTCATAAGATAAAGGTCATAAGGAACAAAATATTGTTCTTCGCTATGGGATACAGGGAAAACAAATTTTACTTCTGGGAGAGAGCGAAGTTGAGTGACATTATGGAGTGGGAGAGAAACAGCAAGTTTGACATCACTGATACTTGACAAAGTACTGTCAATTTCAAAGTTAGCATTAAATGATTGAATGCTGCTTGTGATAATAATCATGGACCACATAAGCAATAGAAAGGATTGGAACCATGTTCGGAGATGAGAGTTTTTAGCAAAAATAGCTTTGTTTACTAACGCAGGTAGTCCTTTCACTTTTGAAAATTGTTTTCTGATCAAATACAGTAACAATTCTGTGAAAAGAATGGTTGCTATATAGTATTGAATTATTGTTACACCTGGAATAACAAGAGAGCTAAACCAGGGGGGAAGTAATAAACTAAAAACTCTTGCTATAACAAGCGATACGAGCGAGATAAGGATAAGTATCAGCACATAACTGATAATAAATCTCCTCCTGCTTCTATCTGAATCAGAAGAAGTTTCTCTAAGTCTACTTAATCGTCGATATAGAACAATAAGGAATGTTAACGCTGAGATGATATATGCTGATAGAAGATTTAAAGAAAATATTTGGCTAATCCCCCAAAATATTAAAAAGAGAAATAGTAGAGCAAATATGTCCAAAACTACAGGAAAGACCACTTGAAGAATATTCTTCTGCTTTGAAGATAATCCTCTCTGATTAAAATTACTCAATTGAGATTTAATCTGAGTAATATAGTTCCTTGACATAGTTTCTATTAACCATATAACTGATAAGATCGTTATGAAGGAAATCAGGAAGATTACTGAATCAAATGGTTGTTTGAAAGGGTGTACAATAGAAAAATCAGGACTATTAGTTTTTATGTCAGAAATTAACTCGTGTTGAACGAAATAAGATTGAAATTCATAAGAAATTATACTATTAACCTCATCAATGGCTGTAAAAGTTGGAAGAAATCTCGATGAAAAATCTGCAAAATAACCTATTTGAGGATCAAGAAAATTGGAGGAAGAGTTTTGAAAGTCTAGGAATGTGTTAATGTTAATAATTAAATCTAGATTAAAGGGAAGAGAATCAACAATCAAGAATTCTTCAACGTTCACTTCTGTTCCAAAGACAGTTGTAACATTATCTACAATTGAAGACTTTTTCATGTTACTGCTTTCTAAAAAGAAATCTATTCCAATTAATAGTGAATCATTATTTGAAAAATCTAAGGAAAAAAGAACAAAACCATCTGCTATAACATGTTTTTCCCATCGAGAAATAGCGCTTCTCCATGTATTGAAATGAGAAGTCAGAAGAGTAAGGTTACTTGGAGAGTAATTAAGAGTTAATGAACCCTGTATTTCATAATCTACTTTTGTTTCAGAGAGAACCAGACCTAAGGAAACTTTCTCGAAAGACGCAGTTCCAACAAAAAATACACTTGGTAGTAAGAGGAGGAGAAATGTAAGAAATAATGTTTTACTTAACTGTCGGAAGTTTCTTTGGAAAAAGAGAAAGAAAAAGGAAGACATTTTTTTCACCTTTTAGCTTTAGATAGATAGATAATTCTCTCAACTCTTTCCAAGATAAATGGGTCATGGGTAGCAAGGATGATGGTCTTCTCAAACTCCTTTCCTTTATTAATAAGAAGATTAAGCACTTTCTCTCTTGCTTCCAAATCTAGGTTTCCAGTGGGTTCATCAGCTAGAATAATTGACGGGTCATTAGCTAAGGCAACAGCAATAGCAACACGTTGTCGTTCTCCTCCGGAAATATATAAAGGAAAAGTTTTTGCATAACGATCAATTTCCAAAGAATCTAAAAGTAAACTTACTCGCTCTTGAACTTCAGAAGAGGGTTTATTGGCGATTAACATAGGTAAAGAGACATTCTCAAAGACCGTGAACTGGTCAATCAGGTTGAAATCTTGATAAATCAATCCTACTGTATCTCGCCGATAGTTGGTTAGATCA
>JAGXNV010000264.1 GCA_019894795.1 Candidatus Heimdallarchaeota archaeon
ATAATAATCCCATTCTGATTAGAATCAAATCTCTGTTTTTCTTCGCATAGGAAGCCTCTTGTTCAGTTAATTCCTTTATTTCAAAAAGCCGACTTACTAAAGAAGAAAATTTATCGAGATCCATATGTAGAATGTCATCACGAGTTAGGAAGGGTCTGATTTTTTCAATTATTAGTTTCCAGAGAGGATTAGTTTGTTCCTCTTTTTCATCCTCAAAAGCTTCTATTTCTTCACTGTTACTATTATCCATACAGATTTTATATTTAAAAACATAATAAAGTTTTCCGAGATTTCCAATCTTTAGGAAGAATAACATAAATTTTTTAATCTAAAGGTTTCCATTTAATATTATGAATGTTTATCAAGTTATAAGAAAAAGATTAAAACAGGTTAAAGAACCATACAAATTTCTCAATGGGGACGTTTATCTCGTAGTTACACCAACACATATCTGGATATGGCTAGGATCGAAATCATACTGTGATGATAAAGCCGTAGGTGCATGGACAGCTAAAGTAATCGAAGAAGAAAATAAAGATTTAGAAATTGATACTGTCATGGAAGATGACGAACCACAAGAATTCTTAGATCTTCTAAGTTTTGAAGTCGTTGCAGGAGATACTCCGGGTTTTCTAAGGCATTTCGAAAAGAAAATTGACATAGATTATAAATTACTCAGAATTCAACAAGATTCTGATGGTTTGTTAAAAACAGAAGAAGTTCCTATAAAGAAAAAATCCTTTAAATCTGGAGATAGTTTCGTTCTAGATGCATGGGATGAACTTTTTGTCTGGATTGGTAAGAAATCTCAAGTTAAAGAAAAGTATGAAGCGGGTAGAATATCTAGAGCTTTAGATGTTGAAAGAAAGCGAACTCCTGTTATTTATACAATGGATGAAGATCAAGAACCAAAAGGTTTCTGGGATATAGTTGAAAGAATCCAAAAAGAAGATCCTAAAAAATAATTTTTAATTTTTTTCACTCTCTTTTTATTTGTTTGTATACCTTTGATATAGATACAGAATATCAAATTATTTTCTGGGGAATTCAACACGCGATGAATAATTTTGTGGATAATTTCATGTCTAGAATCTGGGAACTCTATGATCAAACTAAGCATGTGAAAACTCTAGTAGATGAAGCAGTAGCTGGTAATACAGATGCATTAAACAGTGTTCAAGAGCAAATAACTGTTATAGCAAGCACTATAAGTATGGTTGGTCAAATTAAGGCCTTCCTGAAAGATTCTTGTGATGATCTTCTTAATATCTATGGGAAAAACAAAATCATTACTCATGGTGATTTTTATGAAGTTGAAAAATCTTTGATATCATCGCAAAGAAGAATTGAGGAAGCTGAAAAAATAATAATTGGTCTCCTTACAGAATTAGATGGTTTAAGAAATTATGTTTCAACTCTATCTGAACTTCAAATGAGGAAAATGTCCAAGGTGATGACAAAGAACACCAAAAGTATGAATGAAGTGCTTCAAGCTAATACACGAACTAGTGAAGCAATCGATATGATAGAACTGATATTAGCAGGAAGTATCATACTCGAGATTTTCGCATTTGCAGTTGGTGAAATACAAAGTGATCAAACTTTCTTTGGAGCTATAATAAGTGGAGATGGGTTTGGTACGGCAAGAATAGTGACTTTGATACTCTTCTTGATAAGTGTACTTGCATGGATTACAATAGTAATATTACTTCGACTAAGTAAAAAGAAAATGGAGGTAAAAGCACTTCAGGACTTCATAGTTTCAATGTCAGTAAATAGAAAGATTGATAAAAAGAAATTGGAAGAGTATATCTCTTTAAGAACTGTCCAAACAAAGCATGTAGAAAATGACAAGGACAATTCTATTGTTTTTTACGTGTGGGATGGTAAGGCTGATCCCAACCTCTTAGGAAAGTGTATAGAAAGTGTAAATCTTAGTTACAATGAAACAAATAGCTTACTTCTCTCATTGGAGGTTGAGACTTCTGAATTAAACATCCCTCAAGATGAATTAATAGGTTATGTGCTTAATGATTTGGAAGAAAAAGAGATATTCATTAAATAATTCTTCTCTTCTTTAATTTTTTACTTGATTTAGATAGTTTTAATTACTACTTTTTAAATTAAGGTTTAATGCCAAAGAAGAAAGAATCTTTGTCAATTCAAACTATTGAATTAATAAAGGATTTTGAATTGCAAGGAGAGGAGATTGTTAATGTTCTTAAGGGAGTGAAAATGGATGTTAAACCCGGGGAATTTATAGCCGTGATGGGACCTTCAGGTTCAGGTAAATCCACCTTACTTAACATTCTAGCAACCTTAGAACCTATAACTGAAGGGAAAGTTCTTCTTAGTGGTATTAACCTTCATGAGACATCATACAAAGAACAACTTGATATCCGTAGAAATAAAACTTCATTAGTCTTTCAGAATTTTGCACTTATTCCTTATCTAACAGCAAAAGAAAACGTTAAACTTCCTATGAAATTAAGAGGTGTACCTGAAGTTGAAGCGGAAGAGAAAGCAATTTCCTATCTAGAGCAAGTTGGACTTTATGCTCGTTTAGATCACTTGCCAGAAGAGTTGAGTGGAGGAGAGCAACAAAGAGTGGCTATTGCAAGAGCTCTAGCCCATGATCCGGATATTATTTACGCTGATGAACCCACTGGTAATCTAGATACTAGTATCGGGAAGGAAATAATTCAATTATTCAAATCACTTGCTAAGGATAAAAATATTACAGTTATTATGGTTACACATGACCCTGATAATGCTATAGAAACTGACCGTATTTACATTCTTCAAGAAGGTAAAGTTATCGAAGAACGAGTTGCTTCAATTAAAAAACGAAGCAGCCTGAAGGAGGATGAAAACTGATGAAGATTACTAATATCTTTTCCACATTAGGTTTATCCTTTAGGAGTATTTTTACTAATAAACGAAGAAGTATTTCAATTGGTGCAGGAATGATCCTTGGTGCAGCAATTTTTTCTAGTATTTTCTTCTATGGTTCGATGATTAACTCAATCACTGTACAAGATATTATAGATAATACTGAAGCAGAAATAGCTTTCTCTCCTATCGATAATAACCCAAGTTTTACTCCAATAGAATTTGCAAATAAGATTACTGAGGAAGTTGAGATAGATGATAGTATTGTACTTTATGGAGGAATGCAATATATTGGTGAGGATGGAAAAGAAATCTATATGGATTCTCTGATAAAGCCTGAAGTAAATTTCACAGAATATAGTGGTGTTCAAAATGCTGATCCGTTTTACACTCCGTTTATTATTGACCAAGAATTTCTCAATAATAGCATAATAAACTCTGTAAATATGGTTGCTGGAGAAAATGATCTTAGTGGTGAC
>JAGXNV010000265.1 GCA_019894795.1 Candidatus Heimdallarchaeota archaeon
CTCCAGAACCTCCCTTATCGTTCTATCTTCATTATAGCATGGAATTATGATACTTAATTTCAATTTAATCTCACCAAAAGATTATGTTCTATTCTTTTTTTGCTACGATCATGAATCTAGGGTTTTTGACCTCGATAAATCCTTCATTTACTATTTTTTCATGAATTGCAAACAGTTTATCTTTGTACTTCTCAATAGAAAAATCAGAAATTGCCCAAGGAACAATTTTTAGATAGAAAACAACTGCGCCTATATCAAAGAATCTTGTTAGCTGTATACCTGCTAATTTTTCAATTATTGTAAACCCAGCGCTTTCTAGTTCTTTAGATGCTAAATCCAAGTTCCATTCGTCAACAGTATAAGTTGCTCCTAGAAGATCAGCAAGTTCCTTATCATTACAACTATCAACTTGTTTAGTAATAAAGTCTCCACGCTTTTTCAATATTCTAAATACTTCCTCTGCGTCATAATATTCATGTCGGTTAATTACTAGTTCAAATTCTTCATTTTTGAAAGGAAGAGAATCATCTCCACAAAGCTGACAAACCTTAACACCTAGAGGTTCTAGACGACTCTTTGCTATGGGGACATTAGGTCCATGGGCTTCAGTAGCGCAGGTATATTTGGGAAATGGTTGAAAGTTATTAGCAAGAAATTCCCCTCCTCCTGTGCCCATATCCAAAAGAGAGTCTACTTTTATTAATCTAGGTAAAACTTTGCTTGCATAACTCCAAGGTAAAGGAGAAGAAACCATACGATCTCTAATATGTGAAAAATCCCAACCAGAGAAAGGGTGTTCATACTCTTGAATTAGAAACTCAAACAGCTCTTCTTTACTAAACATTAAGCATTTTTTTTTATTCAATATAAAAAATATTTAGGTTGGAAGATGCAATTGAAAAATGATTAGAAAAAAACAAATTATGAATCAGACAACCTTTCACAGAGTGTCATCTAAGACATCCTATACGTCATTAGACTGAGTAAGGCAGTGTAAGTTTTTACAAAAAAGTTATAAGCCTCATATAGTAATCTTGGAGGATGATGCTAATATATTTGCCTAAAAAGAACCTTGCATTTCTTATCTTTAGTCTTTTCTTAACAACATCTCTTTTTGCAGGATTGGTAACAGACGTTAAAGCAACAGCAGCACCATCTCTTATAAATCCCCCAAACGGTGCTTACACTAATGACAACACGCCTACTCTAAGCTGGACAGCAGTCCTAGGAGCTACAAACTATAATCTGCAAATATCGCAGAAAATTGATTTTGGATCTCCTGGGAATTTTTTCACTGCCGGGACAACATTCACTGTTCCCGCAATGCCTGATGCATACTATTATTGGCGTGTGAGCGCGTATTCAGCAAGTGGTGGAGGATGGAGCCCTTGGTCTGCTGTTAGGATATTTACAATAGATACAGTTGCACCAGCTGCGCCAACTCTAATTGACCCTTCAGGGGACATAAATGATCCTACTCCACTCTTACGCTGGGGATCTGTTTCAGGAGCTACAAACTATAATGTAAAGGTGGACAATAATAACGATATGTCCTCACCTTACATTGATATAACTACCGCGACCTCTGGATCCAATTATTATGTTGAATCATCTCTGTCAGTGGGTATATATTGGTACTGGAATGTAAGAGCGAAAGATGCAGCAGGAAATTGGGGTTCAACATCAAGTACGTGGAGTTTTAGAATAGACACAACACCTCCAGCTGCAGCAACATTAATATCACCAGTTAATGGTTATACATCGAATCTGATAGTTTTGGAATGTTCTACAGCTTCAGGAGCGAATTACTATGTGTTTCAAATTGCTACTGATTCAGGTTTTACAAACTTAGTAGAGAGTGCTAAAAAAACTATACAAACTCATACAGTAAACGAAGCAGATGGATTTTATTATTGGAGAGTGAGAACAGAAGACTTTGCAGGTAATTTTGCCTACAGTGGATCAAGAACGTTTACATTAGATAGGACCGGACCACCTGCTCCAAGTTTGATAGATCCAACTCATAATGAATATATTACAGATAGTACACCCTATTTAGATTGGACGATTGTTGCTGGTACAGAGGGGTATCAAGTAATGGTAGACACAACAGATCAATTTTCTTCTCCAGATATTGATATAGAAAGAGTAGTAAGTTACTATATCTCCACTACTTTAGCAGATAATACATATTATTGGAGAGTAAGAGGAAAGGACTATCTAGATAATTGGGGACCGTGGAGTACAACATGGTCCTTTGTATTGGATACAAATGCTCCATTGGCACCTGTTTTAGTAGGTCCTGTAGATAATATTGAAACAAATGATGATACACCATTTCTTGATTGGCTTGAGGTTGCAGAACCATCAACATATCACTTACAAGTAGACACTTCCAATTCTTTCCCAGCTCCATCTATTAATCTAGTTGACGTGGCGACTTCATTCTATCAAGTTGTTTCAAGTTATTCTGACGGAGAGTACTTCTGGAGGGTAAGAGCTGAAGATACTGCAGGAAATGTAGGAGCGTGGAGTGAAATAAGATCGGTTATTATAGATACTGTTGGGCCTGGAGCACCAATTTTAGTTTCACCTGAGCAAGATGAAATTCTATCAGACAGTACTCCTTTGATTTTATGGAACACAGTAGCTGATGGTGTTGAATATCAATTACAGGTGGATACTGCGAATACTTTTGTTTCTCTAGTAGAAGATATTACAACAACAAACACATTTTATACGGTTCTTAGTGATCTAGCAGATGGAACATATTTCTGGAGAGTACGAGCGAGAGATACAGCGAATAATTGGGGAGCATGGAGCAGTATTTGGTCCTTCAGCGTGGACTTAGAAGGTCCAATAGCGCCAACTTTAAGCGCCCCTTCTGATTCAGCTGTTATTGGTGACAATACACCTTATCTAGTATGGAGTTCAGTAGGAGACGCAGTAGAATATGAGATTGAGTTAGCATTAACCCCTCTTTTTGAAGCACCCGTGCTATACGCAGATACAACTTCAAATAACTACTATGTAATATTCTTTACACTGGATGACGATGTTTACTACTGGCGTGTAAAAGCTAAAGATGCAGCGGGTAACTGGGGTGACTGGAGTGCGGTGTGGTCATTTACAGTAGATACTGTTAGTCCAAATATAGTCAGCCCTGAGGATATAGTATATGAAGTAGGTGCTACTGGAAATAATTTCAGCTGGTTTCCACAAGATGATAATCCAAGTAGTTATGTTGTATACCTAAATGATGTAATATTATTTTCTGGAGCATGGAACACTACAGCTGAAGAAATTTTCATGGATGTAGATGGACTAGGAATAGG
>JAGXNV010000266.1 GCA_019894795.1 Candidatus Heimdallarchaeota archaeon
GAATAACAGAGTTAAATGACAAAACGTTTGGTGAATTTGTAAAACAGCAAGGCATAGTTGTAATAGATTGTTGGGCTGTGTGGTGTGCTCCTTGTAGAACTATGGAACCAGTTATGGAACAATTAGCTCAAGAGTATTCAGGGCAAGTTACCATTGGAAAACTGAATGTAGATCAAAACCCTCAAACATCTATGCGTTATGAGATTTCCTCAATACCTAACTTTCTTGTCTTCCAAAATGGCAAGTATCTAGGAAATGTTGTTGGTGCAGTGGGAAAGAAACCATTTCAAAAACTTTTCAAGAAGATTCTTTCAGGAGAACTTGATAAGAGAGAAGGATATTCTTAATCCGTCTCATCTTCACTTAAATCTAAATCAATCAAAGTAGCATATACAATTTTTTCATTTTCATTTAGATTCATTATCTTGACTCCTTTTGTATTTCTACTAATTTCCCGTATTGATTCAATTCTTGTTCTTATGCTTATTCCTTCACTGTTGATTATGGAGACACTATTCTTTCGTGTGGGTTTCTTAGGAACGATTAAAACCGAAGAAACATTACCATTTCTTTCATCTGTTTTTATATCAAGAACTCCTCGAGCTCCCCTATGAGTAAACCTATATTCATCACAGGCAGTTCGTTTACCATAACCGTTTTCAGTAATTGTTAATAGGGAGGAATCTTTTAATTCAACGTCACTAATCCCAGCTCCACAAATAATGATATCTTCAGGATTCTTAAACCGCATACCAGTTACACCATGAGCAGTACGTCCCATAGGACGTACTTCCTTTTCGTGGAAATGGGCCGTTAATCCTAATTTTGTTGCTAGATAGATATGATCATCTCCTGAAGTGATATATGCATCCACTACTTGATCTCCTTCTTCAATGGAAATACCGATAATACCAGTTTTTCGAACATTTGAAAATGCGGATAATGCTGTTTTCTTTACTTTTCCTTTAGCAGTTACAAAGAAGATATAGCGACCTTTATCAAAAGAATCTCGATTTGTAGGAACTATTTTTACTACTGCAGAATCTACAGGTAGAATTGTTTTCCAAGCACTCCCTCTTGCGTTTCTTCGTCTTGCTTCAGGTACCTCGAATGCTGGTATTGAATGGATTTTACCGTTCTCAGTTACTAAGAGAAGAGTATCTTTGTTAAGACATACAACCATATCATATAGAGAATCATTGTCCCTAAATGTTACAGCTGTTAAACCTTTACCACCTCGTTTTTGGGTCTTGAACTTATCAATCTCAATAGAACGAACATATCCAAGTGTGGAGGTTGTTATCAACAGATGTCTATCGTGAAGCATATCATATACGTTACCATCTAAAGGTATGTCAGCTTCATCTATAATCTCAGTTCGTCTATCATCACCGTATTTATCCTTTATTTCTAGAAGTTCTTCCTTAATCAACTGCATACGTTTTTCTATGTGAGCTAATAGATCTCTATATTCTTCAATTTGCGTTTCTAGCTCTTCTTTTTCCTTAATTATTGCATCTACTTCCATTCTAGCAAGTCGAGCAAGCTGCATAGCGAGAATAGCTTTTGCTTGTGCTTCATTTAGATCGAAGCGTTTCATCAGCTTATCCTGAGCATCTGTCCGATCTTCAGACTTCTTGATTAGAGCAATAACTTCATCTATATTCTGAAGAGCGATATATAATCCTTCAAGAATGTTCAACCGCATTAACGCTTTGTTTAGATTGTGTTGGATTGTTTTTCGAACTACATGTTCTCTATGTTCTAAGAAAATAGTTAGTGCTCGTTTAAGATTAAGTAATAATGGCCTACCACGTGCAAAAGCCATGTTTTTCGCATGAAGTACTCTTTCAAGTTGAGTATATTTGAAAAGGTGACCAATGATTACGCGAACACCCTTTTCATGAGAATAATCAGGATGAACATCTATTTCAACCCTTATCTTATCTTTTGATAGGTCTCTAGCATCAGTTAGACCACGTATTTTTTTACTTGAAATCAAGTTATGGATTTCTTCCATCAAAGTACTTTTATTAGTTAGATATGGAAGTTCATGAACAATAATTGTTGCATGTTCTTCTATGTCAGTTGGTTCTTTAACTTCAATCTTTGAACGAATGACAATGGGTGCTTTTCCTGTGCTCGCATATGTAGGCATAACACTACCATTAACTATTACACCACCTGTTGGAAAATCAGGTCCTTTAACAATTTCAGATAAATCTTCTACAGTAGTTTCAGGATTATCAATCAAGGCTATTGTGGCATCACAAATTTCTGATAAATTGTGAGGAGGAATAGTTGAGCTAAGTCCAACTGCTATTCCAGAAGTACCATTTACAAACAGGAGAGGGATCTTGACTGGTAAAACAGTGGGTTCCATTTCTTCTCCATCAAAATTTTCTTGAAACTTAACAATTTCAGGTATAACATCTTGCAAGAGCTCAGCTGAGATTTTAGCTAACCGTGCTTCTGTATTGTGATTAATGAAACCATTTGCAGTAAATGAATGGCAATTAGAATCCACTTTGACAGAGTAAACATTCTCTTCAGGCAATTCAATAATTTTTCTAACTGAATCAAAAAGATAATTTCTGCTAATCAGTAAATTTACTAACTTCTTATCATCATTATCAACAATTTCATAGATTGTTTCATAATTTTGTTTTAGTTTATTATATCTGTCAAAATTATTTTTCAAGAGAAAATCTGAGCCATATTTATCTCGGAAGTAAGTTGAAAGAAATGGAATGAAGTCATTCTTACTCAACCTATTAGAACTCATAGTATCTATTTCTGCTAAAATGGTTTTCTTACGACTTGAAAAGAAATCTATTTCTTGTTTGAAATTGCGCATCGAATCTTGACCTATAATCAAAAGCCTAAAACAATCAATTCTCTTATCCTTAATAGGTTTGGATGTTATAATTCCAAAATTAAGGAGAAGTACCTTTAACTGTCTTAGCAGTTTTTTGTTTTTAGAATTGTACACAAGCATCATACTTTTGCCACTATGACGCTTATCAATTTTGAATTGTACAGAACCGTCTCCTTCGTATAGGCCTTGCAAAAATGAAGCAATAGATTCTTTAGAAGATTGTAAGATGGAAAATGGTATTTCTTTTTTCTCTGATTTCACATCTAATAAACCGATATTCGTGAGAAATTCTTTTACTTTTCCAGCGGTGATGGTCAGTTCGCGGTATCCATCGTCTACTTGATTTTCATAAATGTTCGCGTCTTGAAATTGTTCTTCTATTATGCTTTTTATTTTCTCATAATAGTCCATATCGTATTTGGTAATTCTGATATGGACTATTA
>JAGXNV010000267.1 GCA_019894795.1 Candidatus Heimdallarchaeota archaeon
GCTGGATGTCTTTCTGCCTGCTTGAAATCTCTGATTGAAAAACATCTTTATTATGGTCAAGTTCTTGTAATTTCTGATTTAGCTGATCTAATTCAGCTGTATTGGTGTTCTTCTTTTCCTCCTCTTGCGCTATAAGTTGATTTAGTTCATCAGCTTGCTTGAAGTATGTAGATAGAACTCCGCTAATTTCATTTATCTTAGTTGAAACTTCGTCCTTCTTGCTAGAAAGAATCTGTTGAAGCTCGTTAAGATTAGTAGTTACACGCTCAATATTATTTTGAGCTGATTCAAGATTGACTCTACTCATAATCTATTCCTCAAATATCTTAATTCCATGAATAAATAACAGTTTATACTCTATAACTTACCTAATAAACCTTGTTAAAATCCTAGTAGAAAATGAAAAGAAAGTAAAAGAAAAAAGAGAATTATTTTGCGAAAACTTGTGGGTTTTCCTCTCCACCTTCAATGTTGTGGCAATAAGCAACGTGAGTGGCGGTGTACCATCTTGCTGGTGGTTCCTCAAGACGACAAATGTCAGAAACAAGAGGACATCTTGTTTGGAACTTGCAGCCTGGTGGGGGATTAATTGGAGTGGGAATATCACCAGTAAGGAAGATTTTCTTAGAACGTTTTGTGGGGTCAGCAATAGGTACTGCTGAAATCAACGCTTTAGTGTAAGGGTGCATCATGTTTTCGAAAATTTCATCACTGTTTCCTGCTTCCATAATCTTACCAAGATACATAACGTTTGTTTCATCACAGAGAATCTTGACAAGGGAGAGATCGTGAGCAATGAAAAGGTACGTAAGCCCCATCTTGCGTTGTAACTCGAGAATTAGCTGGATGATAGCAGCACGGACGGAAACATCAAGATTACTTACGGGTTCATCCATCACTATGAAATCTGGTTCGAGTGCTAGTGCTCTAGCTATTCCTAACCTTTGCCTCTGGCCCCCCGAGAATTCGTGTGGATACCTATATGCATGATGTGGTGCTAGCCCTACATCTTTTAGTAGTGACAACACTTTGTAATTTGCTTCATCTCCTGAAGCTACTCCGTGGATAGCGAAAGGTTCGATAATGATATCATGCGCTGTTGCTCTAGGATTCAACGATGCATAAGGATCTTGGAAAACTATTTGCAAATGTCTTCTTATTTCCTTCATTTCTTCCGATGTTAACCTATTTATGTCAATTCCTTTGAAATAAACTGCTCCTGCTGTTGGTTCATGTAATCGGATGATGGTTTTTGCAGCTGTGCTTTTTCCACATCCTGATTCTCCAACTAGTCCAACTATTTTTCCTTTTCTTATTTGTAAGCTTATTCCATCTACCGCTTTCAAATGTGCAACCTTTGGTCGCTTATTGAATGGTGGTATGTTTGGTAACAGGAAGTACAGAGCTACTACTAGTCCCATTATACTTAATCCTGTTACTGCATTGAAAGCAAATACTACTACTGCAGCAACAAAAGCTAGCATAAACCATGTTGTTTCAAAAGGTATAGGGATGTTAAAGAATTTCTTGAGGTTGACAATTTCAAGAATAACATCTTCTTTCATTTCCTTTGTTCTGATCCTGCCAGATGATAGCCCTCTTTCTTCTTGCTTTGCAGCGATTTTTTCTATAAAAGATTTTGAACTCATTTCTTTCCACCTAACCTGCTATAGCCTTTTTAGGCATATTCATGATTTCACGTTTTTCACCATGTTGTTGCATCCATGCTTTACCTTCTTTGGTATAAATATGGCATCTTACTTTATGTCCTAGTTCAATTTCGATAATGTCTGGAAGCTGATATTCGCATAACCCTTCCATGAAATAATCACATCGGGGATGGAAACGACAAGCTGATGGAGGATTAATGAGGTTTGGAATAGACCCACGAATAATCGTAAGATCCTCACGCTCTGCATCAGGTCGAGGGATAGCTCCAAGGAGACCACGTGTATAAGGATGATAAGGCGATTTGAAGATGATCATAATATCTCCAGACTCACAAATAAAGCCCGCATACATCACAGCTACACGGTCACACATTTCAGCAATAACCCCCATGTCATGGGTTATAAGGATGATCGACATGTCGAATTCTTCACTAGTTGCCTTCAGAAGCTCAAGAATCTGAGCTTGGATGGTTACATCAAGACTTGTTGAAGGTTCGTCTGCAATAAATAATTCAGGATTACAGCTGAGTGACATAGCTATCATAACTCTCTGTCGCATTCCTCCACTGAATTCAAAAGGATAATTATCAACACGTTCATCAGCACTTGGAATACCGACAAGAGACATAATTTTGATAGCTTTTTCACGGGCTTCTTTCTTAGTTACTTTTTGATGGAGTATAATAGCCTCACTGATCTGATCCCCTACTGTAAAAACGGGATTAAGACTTGTCATCGGATCTTGGAAAATCATAGCAATTTGATTACCACGTATCTTTCGCATTTCAGCATCGCTGAGCTTGCGGAGATCTTGACCGTGGAATAGTACTTCACCTTCAAGAATTTTACCAGGAGGATCAGGGACGATTCCCAGTATAGACAGCGCTGTGACTGACTTTCCTGATCCTGACTCACCGACGAGTCCAAGTGTTTCAGATCGATAGACAACAATATCTATACTTTCGATAGCTTTTACAACTCCTTCCTCAGTAAAAAAGTATGTTTTGAGCCCTTTAATTTCTAATAGAATATCTTCTGGCGGTCTACTCATACAATTCAACTTCTAATATTTTATAACAAGCGTTAAATCATGTCGCAGTTACACTTTTATAAATCTGTCTGTCTTGCTCTAGAGGAATTTTCCATTTTATATATATACTATTCAAATTAAACTGAATTATATATAAGTAAAATTTTTTTTCACTCTAAAATAACCGAGAATAAGTTAGATTTGTGCAGAAAGCCATCTGAGTTATTTTGAAGTCTTCTAAGGCTGGTTTCTCTACTTTTCACTCTATTACTTGTGTTTTCTAAGCTTCTCTTGAAACCGTTTTACTCTTTTGCGAAGAGTTTCTAAATTAATTTGAAAATCTCTTCTTAAATTTAGTAATATCACTAACCTTGCTGCTGGTAAATCTATATATATTGGGAAAAGTGCCACTATCATAGTTAGCGCTGATTCTCGAATGTTGGCGTAGGGTATGATTTTTCTTTCTGACAAGTCTAAAACTCTCTCTTCACGGTCACTTTGTACAGAATTGCCGATATAAGTATCCGGAATTTTATATATATGTTCCCTTTGATCCTTGAACTTCGCATAATTTGCTTGACTCATATGCTGTTGTTCAGCCACATCTCGAATC